>CAYITT010000015.1:0-8199 GCA_964366275.1 uncultured archaeon | reverse complement strand
ATTCGCGTCCGTTGCTGTCAAAAATCCTGTTGTTCTCAAGCGTAAATTCCAGAACGCGTCCATATATTCTTCGTTCATAAACGCCGTTCTGGGTCACGAGAATAGGCACGCCGCCGCCGACATCGTTCACAAGATCAGTCGTGCCAAATACGTATGCTTTTACAGTGCCGTTTATCTCCACACCAATTACCAGCTGTTCTGCACCCAGACGCCCGTCTGCTGCTGCACTGTTTATCTGATTTTCATGCATTAGAAAAAAAGCCGCCGCTATAATCAAAACTACAACGACGACTGCCATATATTTCTTGTTACCGCTGTTTATCTTACGTCCAAACTCGTATCGTTTGGGTGTTTGTTTTCTGGGAATTTTGCCTTTTAGCATCTAATTACTTAGAAAGAAGATTTTTATCCTAGACATTTTCATGTCTTGATGACGTGCCTCTGCCGCCGTCAATATCTAAGACCGCCGCATTCGCGCCGTCCATATTGATCAGGCCGATTACTGCTTCTGCAACTCTGTCCTGGCCGATCCATGGTTTCAGTTTATAATCAGGCATATTTATCTCGCTTCTTATCTGCTCTATGACTTCAGACGAAGCGCCGGGTGGCGGCACTATTGGTCCGTTTGCTATTGCAAGAAATCTAAGTCCGTCATATTTCCCGTATTGTGCCGCGTAGTGGTGAATGACTTCCTCTATGTAGGATTTTGACGCAGTATACCCTGCATGGCCTTCGGGATACAATCCTCCGCGTCTTAAGTGAGCATCTGCCACAAAAACTATTACACCTTCTTTCTTTTCTCTGGTCATTTTGTATATTGCCGCTTCAGCAACGAGCAGCGATGATTTCATGTTCACGTCTATGTTGCGGTCCATAAGTTGCTTGTGCCCTTTCAAATGTTCAAGAAACGTGCCGTCTTCTTCAGGAGTTTTGTAAGATGCAAAATCTGCAGCATTGTTTACAACAATATCCGGCGTCGGCGTCATTTCTTCGAAAAGGCTGTGAACGCCTTCCAGTGTTGAAAGATCAGCGTAAACCACTTTCGCCTTGACACCGTATTTTTTCCCCTCTAGTTCGACACGATCACGCACACGCTCAGCCTGTGCCTTATCAGATCTGTAGTGAATGTAAACATTCGCGCCTTCGCGTGCGAAATATTCAGCTATTCTTGCACCTATTCTCTCTTCTTTTCCGGCGCCTGTGACAAGCGCCCATTTTCCCCTGAAGTTATATGCCATAAAGATCAATGTCTGTAGATTATTCTTTCCCGCATCAGCTTGTGGTTTCCGGCAAGTGCCAGGTTCAAAGTCTCAAATATCGGCGAGTTGTCTTTTCCAAAACTCAGTTTTCCGAAAGGAGATGTTCTCTGTCTTCCGTCGCGCGTGTAGGCGCCGAATATTGTCGGTGATACAGTGTATCTGTATTCGTCAAGAAGTTTCTCGCGCATCAGCTGTCCCGCTACATCGCCGCCTCCCTGCACGTCGAGAAATCTTACTCCGTATTTCTGCCTTAATATTCGCATCATTTCTCCATAGTTTTCAACACCCTCTTTGCCGAGAGCATGAACTTTCGTTTTGGCCAACGGATTATACCCCTGCAGCCTGAATCTATCAGCCTGCTCTTCTATGGATTGTTCACCGATCTCCGATGTAAAAACAACTTTTGTTGAATCCGTTTTGAATACATCCCAGTCGAGATCGAATCTTCCGGCCTCCGCCTTTCGTGTAAGTATTACTTTTATTGGCTGCTGTCCTGATCTGCCAAGAACCTGCCTGTATTCCAGCATGTCAGGATAGTAGCTGCCTATATCCCATGTAACCTTCGGGTCGGCGCGCAGAATTTCAGCGCCACCAAGAACCGCATCTGCGTAAGCCCATAAAAAGTGCAGTGCCCGATGATCTGCTTTGCCGCCTGCAGCTTCCGGCATCTTCACATGTGCCAGTGCTATATGCTCTGCAAGTGATGAGTCGTCAATAAGCGCTATGACAGCGTCTGCACTATGAACATCCATGTACCACGCATATGGCCGGTCCTCCGGTACTAATGACTCGGCCACGTCGTAAAAATCGTGCAATTCCTGCGGCGATACGTTGGGATTTTTCCATTCGCGTATTCTCATAGGCTCTCTGATAAGAACTATTTATAAAAAGCTATTTCTTGAGTTTCAGCTCTTTCTCGATAGCAGACTTGTTGAACCCGATTATTATCGTGCCATTTACGTCTATCACCGGTACGCCCATCTGCCCGCTCTTCTCCACCATCTCTTCCGCAGCTTTATGGTCCTCTTCTACGTTAAGTTCCGTGAATTTTACGTTGTTCGCCTTGAAGAAGTCCTTTGCTGCATGGCAGTAAGGGCAGTGATTTGTCGTATATATTGTTACGGTCATTTGAAACACCTCTTCTATATTTGTATTGAGATTAATTAATGCGATGAACTTAAATACGTATAGGATGTCCTTTATTTCTGATATTTTCCACCCTTTTTATTGTATACAGTCTCATTTTCTTTGTAGTTGCCAGATTTATTGTAATTAATTATGTTATCAAAAACCCCGGAAAAAACGGCATAAGGATTTGATTTTGCATTGTAGCCGGCTTTCTGGTCTTTGTAGTTTGATTTTACAACGCTGTCTGGATTTACATCGAGGCCTAGTTCGCCGGAATATCTTTCAACCACTTTCTTGAGGTGGGCCTTCAGGTCTATGTCCATATCCCCAATGTTCGCAGCTATCAACCCTACTGCTTTCATCACGTCTTCTTCAGTCGCGTCTGCAAGATTTGATATAACCTTGAACTTTATTGAATCTGTAAAATCAATTGCGCCCAGATTCACATTTAGCATAGCCACGTAGTTTAGATTGCATCTTCTGAAGAAAGTCCTCTCGAAAACAGCTTCGTCGAATCTTGCTATTTCTATTTTTGAATGTTCAAAAACTGTGCCGGTCAAATCAGCGCTAAAAAAACTCTGGAAAAAGAACTCACAGTTCACAAACTTTGCATTTGACAAATCGGTGTGACGAAAAGAAGAGAATCTAAATTTACAGTTTTTGAACTGTATTCCACGAAGAGCCATGTCTTCTAGCAGTACATTTTCCAGATAACCGTTTTCAAAAATACGCTTGCCGTTCTCGTATTCTTCTTTTATTTCAATTCTAAGCAAAGATTTCATAACATTTAGCTCCAGTCAAGCTTAACTCCTGTCTTTCCTTCTTTCTTCATGATGTACATGTAAGCGCTCAATCCGGCTGTCGCTCCCTGCCCGGCTGATATGACTGTTTGCTTGAACGGTATTGTAGTTATATCTCCTGCTGCGAAAATTCCCGCACAGTTCGTTTCGCACGCTTCATTTATGACTATTTCCCCTAAGCTATTGGTTTCAACGAATTCCTTCACCATCGCTGTGTCAAGCATGTATCCGATCTCGATAAAAATGCCGTTGACGCGGATCTCCCTCTTTTCTTTTGTATTGACGTCCTTTACAATTAACAATTCAACTTCGTGATGTCCTTTTATCTCGACAGGTACGGAATTCAGAATAAATTCTATCTTGTGGTTTTTCTTTATCTTCTCGATTGTTATTTCATCCGCTCTGAATGTGTCTCTTCTGTGGATCAGGTAAACCTTTTCCGCGAATTTTGTCAGGAGTTCAGCCCCTTCAACAGCCGAATTCCCGCCGCCTATAATTGCAACTATCTTGTCTTTGAATTTGTGCGCGTCTAAAGTTGTGTTGCTCACTCCACGCCCGATGAATTTCTCTTCCCCGGGCACGCCTAAAGAGCGCGGTACTTTTCCGTACGCAAGTATAAGCGCTTTGCATTCGTAGTGTTCCCCGTTTGTTAAAGTGATAGAGAAGCCGTGTGTTGTTTTCTCTATTTTGTCCGCTTTTCCATATATCAGTTCAGCGCCGTAAAACTTTGCCTGTTCCTCGAAAATCTCCATGAGCTTTTGCCCTTTCGGATAATCTTTGGTTTCAGTGAAAAAACCTGGATAATTTTCAATATGGTTAGTGAGGTTTGTCTGGCCGCCTACATCAACGCTCACTATCAGCGTTTTCAATTTCTTCCTGCACGTAAATACGGCTGCGGAAAGCCCGGCTGCGCCTGCTCCAAGAACTATTACGTCGTATTCCATGATTTTTATAATAAAGATGAACGTATTAAAACAAACCCGCGCTGCGCAGCAGCAGAAGTAGCAGAGGCTGGTGAATCATGTAGATTAGCAGCGAATGCCGACCCAAAAAGGTTAATGGAAATGCATATTGTGGTTCTTTCGTAATTTTGAACTGTCTTTTCCCGTTTGTGTAAAAAGTATTTCCGATAACTATGCCAAGCAGCATTACGCCGAGCCAGGGCAGTAAGGGAAAGTAGTCAAGCGTGGTAAAATTATATGGCATTAATCCTATGAACAAAAGCCACGGAAAATCAAAATAGAAATTTTGCAGTAAGACGCCTGTTGCAATAAAAATTAATGAGAGTGTAATCAGCTTTTCATTACTCTGTCTGAGAAAGATTGGTGAAATCATTATCGAGAGTCCGATAAAATGAAGTATTCCGAAAACAATGAAATCTTTAGGAACAACCACCCATGTTGCCAGAGTTATTAACAGGCCCAGTGCGAATATGCCGGCACCTCTCTTTACGTACTTCATTGCGTTCTTGTTTTTTGTATAGCCGATAGAAAGCACTATGCCAGCGATAATTATGAACAGAGCAGCAATAAGTCTGGGGAAAAGCCACCAGTAAAGATCGCCTTCCGCTATTGTATATATGCCCAGATAAGCAAGCGAATAGGACCAGTTGAATAGCAGCATCGTAAGTATGGCTATTCCCCGGAAGAAATCTATCTCCCAGAACCGTTCTTTCATACGAAGAATACGTCTCTCCATATTAATAATAGTTTCTTCCGCGGCTAAGCCGGGGACTCAGGAAGCTTTTTGCTTCCTCGAGTTGGGGTGAACCACAGACCTTTCTTTTCAAAGAAAGGGATAAGGGGTTTTTATAGGTTTTCCCCTAGTGTTAGTGTATGTATAAATGTGATCAGTGCGAACGCGAGTTTAACACAGAGACAGGCTTAAGCCAACACAAAAACGACAAGCATGACGCAACGAGCCACGACAAGCGTGAACAGAAGAAAGACCAGCTTTCAAAGGCAAGGGAAGAAGAAAGCAAAAAGGTCAAGGGCAAGCACAACATGAAAATGATTTTGATTGCAGTGGGAATACTTTTTGTTTTAGGGGTCGGATATTATGCATATTCATTCTTGCCTGGTTACACACCTTCCTCGCAGGGGAGCAACAATACGCTTGGCGCAAGGAACGCAACTGTCACGATTCTCGAGTATTCCGATTTCGAGTGCCCGTTTTGCGGCAAATTCGCAACTGACACCGCGCCGATAATCAAGACAGATTATGTTGATACAGGCAAGGTAAAACTTGTTTTCAGGCATTTCCCGCTTACGCAGATCCATACTTACGCGCAGAAATCCGCCGAGGCTTCCGAATGTGCAGCAGAACAGGGCAAATTCTGGGAAATGCACGACCTGCTTTTCACGAACCAGGACGCTCTTTATATCACCGCATTGAAGCAGTATGCGAAAGATCTTGGAATAGATGCTGACGCATTTAACAAATGCCTCGACTCAGGTGTTATGGCAGAAAGAATCCGTGCAGATGCCGCAGAAGGCGGCAGACGCGGTGTGACCTCAACCCCCATGTTCTTTGTCAATGGAGTAAAGATATCCGGCGCGCAGCCTTATTCTGTATTCAAGTCTACAATAGATAACGAGTTGCGGAAAAGTGCAGCTTAAACAACTTTGAATCCGGCTTCACGTAATGCCTTTTCTATTCTGGCCGCGTATTCAGCGTTTGTTCTTACGGCTTCTTCCGGAGCACCGCCGTCATTAGGATAGACACTGAAACTCATTCTTTTTCCAAGTAACGAACTTTTAACATAACCGATAAGTTTTGCATGGCCGCTTCTAGGAAGACCTAATCTGTATTCGAATTTATCCCAGTTGTTTTCTGTAGTTTCTCTTATTGCGGCTTTTGCATTACCGTCCAGTGTATCTGAATACATGGCGTGCCTTCTGGGGTCGTCAGCATAAGCTATATCAACATGAATTCTCATAGCTTCTCTTACATTCTCTTGGTTGAATTTTCTTCTGTTTACCATGATTAAACGTTATAGAAAAAGTTCTTAAACAATCATTCCGTAGCCGACAAGATGCCATCTGCCGCCTACCTGCATTGATAATGCGGCTCTTTCACCTTTGTCTGCACAAACCGGCAGTTTTAGTTTGATCGTGGCTATGCCTTTGCTTACGTTTGTAACTGCGCCGACTGTCTTTGCTATAGCAACTGTGAGCATTATCACGTCGCCTTGTTTTATCGGATTTATTTTTTGCTGTCCTGCTACACCGATGACGTGCTCAAACATCTTCACTTCAAGCTTTATTTCTTCTATTACATCAGGCAGTTGTCCAGCAAGCCCGACTACGTTTCCAACGAGACCGTCGCTTCTTGACAACGAAGGATCAAGATCCGTCTGTATCGCTGCAAGCCCCCCGGGCTTTATCTCTTTTACTTTCTGGTTTGATCTTACGAGTTCAATTACATTCGTCTTCAGGGCGATCCATTTTTCCCCGACCTTTGTTCCTGGTCTTATTTCTATTTCATCCCCTGTTTTTATTGTTCCCTGGGTCAAAGAACCGCCTGCAACGCTTCCTTTCAATTCCTTTATTTCCGTGCCCGGCTTGTTTATGTCGAATGATCTTGCAATATAAAATTTTGGGGTTTTTGTCGTGTCTCTCTCAGGTGTTGTGATAGTCTTTTCTATTGTCTCAAGCAGCACGTCTATGTTCGCCCCGTTTATGGCGCTGACTGGTATTATCGGTGCGTGTTCCGCAACAGTGCCTTTTACAAAGTTCTTTATCTGTTTGTAGTGTTCTAACGACTGCTCTTCGCTGACTAAGTCGATCTTGTTCTGTACAATTATTATCTTCCTGATGCCGACAATGTCCAGCGCCTTCAGGTGTTCTGCCGTCTGGGGCTGCGGGCATTTTTCGTCCGCAGATATTATCAGGAGAGCGCCGTCCATCAATGACGCGCCTGAAAGAACGGTAGCCATCAGTGTCTCGTGTCCAGGGGCGTCGATAAAAGAAACAGCTCTGAGCGGCTTCGCGTCAGCGAAGCAGTTCTTGCATTTCTGAGTATTGGTGTAAGCGCTGCACTTTTCGCAAAGATAGAGAGTTACATCGGCATAACCGAGTCTGATTGTAATGCCTCTCTTTATTTCCTCGCTGTGAGTGTCCGTCCATTTTCCGGTAAGTGCCTGGGTAAGGGAAGTTTTTCCATGGTCAACGTGGCCGACTAGCCCGATGTTTACTTCAGGCAGTAAATTCTTTTCGATTACTTTCGTCTTTGCTACAGAAATCACCTAGCTTCTTTGACCTTCTTCTCTTTCTTTGGTGCGACGTCTTCTATGTTTACGGATCCCTTAACGACTACTTTGCAGTTTATCTGCGAGATGTCGTCGCCTATTGCGTTTCCGCGCAGCATTCTTCGTTTTCGAAGTCCGTCAACATCGGTCCTGAATCCGACACCGTTTGCTAGAAGGAAGCGCTTGCGCAGTTGTCCTTCTATGTCTTTCCTCATCGGAAAACCGTCCTTGTCGGACCCGCCTGTTATCTGCAGTTCATAACCATCGAGGCCGAGAAAGTCGCCGCTCAGCGTATCGCCTATCTGTTTTCCAAATACAGGCGCGTCTTTCTGGTCTTTTTCGATCTGGTAACTTTTCTTTCCGTCGCTTATGACAAATTTGAACGATGCCATTGTTTTCACTCCTTTTCCATGTAATAGGAAAATACTTTCCCAGCGTCAACCAACTAGAACTAACTGTTACGTTAAATCGTCTCCCAGTTTTTCCAGCCGGGTTGAACAATTAACTCTGAAGATAAAAGCTTTTAAGCTCGAAAAGTGTCTCTTGATACGAGGAAGAACTTTGTTCTTCCTGTACAGGTGAACACCGAGTGTTCACCTTGTAATAACAAATATCGGACACCCGATTAAATCTGTAACATATTTATAGATGCGATGCTGATTAACTACCATGTCGGAAGAAGTAACAATACAGAAATCGACATATAACCAGATTCTTGCCGGTATAGTTGTGCTGGCGATCGCGTTTTCCTTTACGCAGATCG
>CAYITT010000014.1:0-8444 GCA_964366275.1 uncultured archaeon | reverse complement strand
GGTAGCCGTGACTGGAGTTCAGACGTGTGCTCTTCCGATCTTTTTAGAATATTAGCTTTTAGGTGTACTGCTGGAATTTCAGGTTCGTCCTGTTCTGGGGCTTCTGATAAGCGATTTGGTGCTTGAATTTCCAGTAGACTTTCGCCGCCTTCGAAAACATAAACTTCCGTACGGCTCGGGTTACCCCCAACGTAACGGTCATCAGAAGACACACGTACAGCCTCAAGTTGATAAGTTGCAAGTATAGTGCCCCCGCTGCGGTTTATTCTTACGACCACTTCACGCCCATCAGCACGCTCTACGTAGCCTCTGGTCTCCAGGCCGTCGTACAAAACGTCTACAAGTTGATTTTTCTCTAAACTCATTTTTACCTCCCCCATGCCGGATCAATATCGTATCCGAGTACGTCTATACCGCCTGGAACCTGTTGATCAATTGCATATCTTACAAGATGTACCCTGCGGATTGGATACATCCATACTCCGGTGGCTTCTGCCAGTCTTGCATAGCCATCTGGTGTTATCTTTTCAAGCGTACCATCAGCTCTATGGCCATCTCTTAAAACAAGAGTTGTATCCCGCCCTATCTGTGTCGCGTTTCTGAAATCTTCTACTTTCATTTATTTTCCCTCCGTTGAAAAAACATTTATCACAGCCGTAGCGCCAGATCCGCCTATGTTAAGTGTCAGGCCTTTCTGTGCGTTAACTTTGTTGAATGCATCACCGCGTAGCTGACGGACGATATCTATAGCCTGTCTAACTCCGGTAGCGCCAACCGGATGGCCACCGGCTTTCAACCCGCCTGAAGTGTTCGTCGGTATGCTGCCGCTCAAAGAGATTTCACCGTTTTCGACGAAACGACCCCCATCCCCTTTCGCGCAGAAACCTAAATCTTCCAAAGCGATTATCTCATTTATTGAAAAACAATCATGGACTTCCAAAACGTCAATATTATTCATCTCAATTCTCGCGTCGGTCAGCGCCTCCCGTGCGGCTACTTTCGTCGCCATGATTTCTGTGTAAGAAGCACGATCGTGCAATGCTATGGTATCCGAGCCTTGTCCTGTTCCGATCATCCAGACAGGATTCTCAACAGCGCGAGCCTTATCAGCGCTCATCAGCACGAGTGCAGCCGCGCCGTCTGTTATAGGTGAACAATCTAAAAGTCTCAAGGGGTCGGCAACCATCGATGATTTCAGCACATCGTCCACAGTTATTTTTGTCTGGAACTGCGCGTATTTGTTATTAAAACCGTTGTGATGGTTGTTCACGGAAACAAGTGCCATCTGTTCGCGAGTTGTCCCGTAATCATGCATGTGCTTTCTTGCCATCAGGGCGTAGAGGCCGGCGAATGTCAGGCCGATTGCGGCTTCCCATTCCTGGTCGCCCGCGGCCGCGAGAGAAGTTATCGCCTCGTCTCCAGCGACATCGGTCATCTTCTCAACACCAAGCACGATTGCTACATCGCTCCTCCCCGAAGCGACATTGATGTAAGCATTTCTCAAAGCAAGCGAGCCCGAAGCGCACGCGCCTTCAAAGCGCGTAGCCGGAATATGACCGAGGCGCAGATTATCGGCGGCCAGCGCACCCAAGTGCTCCTGGCCTGTATAACGACCGGAAGACATGCAACCGATGAATAAGCTGTCTATTTCGTTTCTTTCGATAGACGCATCGTTGATCGCGGAATTCCCCGCTTCAACTATCAAATCTCTTATTGATTTGTCCCAGTGTTCCCCGAATTTCGTCTGCCCTATCCCGGCAACTGCAACGTTTCTCATTTTCATTACTCCTTCAGTTTCTTCCTAAGTTTTACGTAAGTTCCGTAATCGATATACTCTTTCTTGTTCACGTAATCCATAGTTGTGGGCGCGCGATTTCTGCGTTCTTCTATTTCATCTGTTACAGTTATGGCAAACGCGTCGCCGCCTGCACCGCTTCCGTATGAACATAAAAGTATTTTTTGCCCCGGCTTGGCTATGTCCAGAATCGCCGTCAACGCCAGAGGCGAAGCGCCTGAGTACGTACTCCCTATTTTTGTAACAATCAACCCTGGCAGAAGCTTTTCCTTTTCAAATCCAAGCATCTTCGCAGCGCGTAACGGGAATTTTCCGTTAGGAGTATGAAAAGCAACATAATCAAAATCGCTCGCGCGCAGGCCTGTTTTATTCATTAATCCTTTCACCGCGCCAGGCAGATGGGTAAAATAAGCAGGCTCGCCGGTAAAACGGGACCCATGCATCGGGTAGTCCGCGCCTTCTCTCCGCCAGAAATCCGGCGTGTCAGTTGTGTACGAATAAGTATCGTCTAAAGTTGCCAGAGGATCATGTCCGATAACAAAAGCAGCCCCGCCCGCCGCAGCCGTATACTCTAAAGCATCTCCCGGCCGTCCTTGTGAAGTATCAGCACCGATAGCCAGCCCATACCGGATTTCGCCTGCCATAACCATCGCGCGGCAGACCTGCATCGCAGCTGTCCCTGCCTTGCATGCGAATTCAAAATCAGCAACCATAACGTCAGGCGTAGCACCTATTGCTTCTGCAACAACAGTGCCGCTCGGCTTGACAGCGTAAGGATGACTTTCACTGCCAATGTAAACGGCCCCTATCTGAGCGCCTGATATACCGGCTCGTGCAATCGCATTCCGCGCAGCCTGAACAGAAATCGTGATCGTGTCCTCGTCTTCATCAGGCACGCTTTTCTCTTCTACCAGCAGCCCCTCCTTGATTGATTGCGCGTTAGAATTCCAGACTTTCGCTATCTCTTCGGCGCGTATCCTAAAGCGCGGTATATACGCCCCGTAACCGACTATTCCGACTTGCATTTTCTTAGTGTATTAGTAAGGTTCTTAAATCGTGGAAGTTTTACATCACGTTCGTGATGCTATCAGTACACTATAATGCCCAAATGACGCATTCAGGGTTACACGTAAGCCTCAAGCATCGCAGCGAGAATAATCAGTGCTTCGGCAGCCGCAAGAAAAATAAGCGAATCAGTAAAAATTTGATTAAAATGGCCCTTGAACCTTTCACGAATAACCCCAACGGAAAGCATTCCGCCCGCGAATGCGCCGATTATGTAAGCACCTATTTCCGGCACTCCATGCAAAGCGATTGATCCCACGCCCGCCGGTACGCCGAGAACATAAGCAAGCTCCGGCGATACGCCTGAACGAATAAAACTATTGATTACAAACCCTACGTAAACAGCAATGATACTGGCGTTCCATGCTAAAATGAAAACGGCACCCGCGCCGAAAATTATTGAAAGCAGAAACATCATTAACAAGACTTGCGAGTTGTTGATGAAGAAAGCCGAGAAAGCGCCGTCACCCGTCGCCTGACCTGCCATCATCCCGTTGGAAGTATACCAACCTTCCTGCAGCGAGAACGCCCCGCGCATGGTAGGGAAAAATACGTAAATGGCGCTCATCGCAACAACAAGTCCTAAGAAAAACGACCCGAACACGACGAAAAGTTCCTCATGTCTCTTGAACAGGTTGCTGTGCAATTTGTAGTCCTTCTTTTCTTCTATCTCAAACAGTCTTTGGAAAAGCGGGAGGAACAACATAGTCACAAGTGCGACTGTGAACACGGACGATTGTGTCGGGATGATGTATTCGGCAAACGCGACTGCAATAAAAGAGAAAAGAACGGCGATCCCGAATATCTTTTTCGGGTCTTTTTCGGCGGTTTTCGGACGTATCAACGACTCAAGCATACTGATAATGGGAAAGCCCGTAATAAATAGGTTTTTCCGCGACGTAAAGCCTCTGAAGTACGAAAAATACCAAAAGCGTCTGCTCTACTCCACCTTTTAATAACTAGCTTCTATACTTGAATCGTGAAGAGCGATTTATCCGGTTTTTACGAGCTTCCTGTGGAACAGCGTTTGAGTATAGTGAAGAAGCTGTGCAACCTGACTGAAGAAGAAGTGCTGACACTTAAGAGAACATCTACGGGCTCTCTCCAGACTTTTGACAGGATGATCGAGAACGTTATAGGAACAGTCGAGCTTCCTATGGGCGTAGCCACTAATTTTCACATAAACGGGAGAGATGTTCTGATTCCAATGTCGCTGGAAGAGCCTTCTGTCGTAGCAGCAGCCAGCCACGCAGCCAAGCTGTGCAGGCCCATCGGCTTCGTAGCTGAAGCCGACGAGCCGATAATGATCGGGCAGATACAGCTCATAGACACGCAGCCGGGCGCGAAAGAGAAGATACTCGCGGCCAAAGAAGCTATTCAGGAAATGGCGAACAGCAAAGATTCTACTTTAGTAAGGCTGGGCGGCGGGCTGAAAGATATAGAAATTAACGAGCACGCCACTAAGCGTGGTCACATGACGATAGTTCATCTTCTCGTTGACGTCCGCGACGCAATGGGCGCTAACGCTGTGAACACCATGTGCGAGTCCGTGGCGCCTTATCTGGAAGAATTGAGCGGCGGTCGGTCTGTTCTAAAGATAATTTCCAACTTAGCAGTTTACAGATTAGCACGCGCGCACGCGGTGTGGAAGAAAGAAGACCTCGGCGAGGAAATCATAGAAGGAATTCTTGATGCTTACACGTTCGCCGAAGTCGACAAGTTCCGCTGCGCTACGCACAACAAGGGCATAATGAACGGCGTCGACGCTGTTCTCATCGCAACGGGCAACGATTTTCGCGCAGCCGAGGCGGGCGCGCACGCATACGCTTCTTATCACGGCGGCTACCGCCCGCTGACACATTATGAAAAAAACCAGCACGGCGATCTGATAGGAAAGATCGAACTCCCGCTGGTCGCAGGCATAGTAGGCGGCGCAACCAGAACGAACCCTGTTGCAGGCATCGCGCTCAAGATTCTCGGCGTGCGAAGCGCAAAAGATCTTGCCGAAGCCGCGGTATGCACGGGACTTGCCAACAACTTCGCCGCGCTGCGCGCGATGGCCAAGGAAGGAATACAGGCAGGCCACATGCGCCTGCACGCGGCAAACATAGCCATGACCGCCGGCGCGACCCACGAAGAAGTGCCAAAAGTCGTCCGCTTGATGCTAAAAGACAACAAGATCAATGTCGCTTACGCGACAGAGCTTCTTGAAAAGATACGAAATTAGTTCTTGAAGTTTATCGCGCTATTTCTATTATGAAAAAGAAACCCTTGAAACAAATAATAAAATGGCTTAAAGACAGCAAAGATGCGTCACGTTCTAAGTATGTAGTACATGACATCGCCCGACAAATAAGAACAAATCACTATGGTAAACCAACATGGAACACTCCTGTAGTTCCTAGTTTTGTGCCAGCTTCGTTGGAAAGAATCAAACTTTTCAAACCCAGAATATTTAATGCACTTTTAACAAGACGAGATCACGAAATCGCTGCTAGCGGATTTGTATGGGCAGTATCGTTATTTGAAGCCATAATGAAACACACACTTGAACAAGAAGAGATAAAACCGAGCAAGAAATATTACGATATCGACGACTTCGCTTCTTTTCTTAGGAAAGACGTTATAGATGACCAAGAAGAGAAAATATTGAGACTTGTGAAAAAATATCGCAACTGTTTAGTTCACGATGGCGGAGTCGCGCCGAAAGAATTAATAACAGATTTCAAGAAAATAAAGGGGAAAAGACCACTGTTCGCAAACGGCATTTTAGTTCCTAATTTACACGACATAGAACCTTGGCACGATTTAATAATAAACATCACAGAAAGAGTTGTTAAGAAATATAACCTCGGACGTTAGTTCTGTATTGCTTCTTTGTGAACCGTAAAAATCTCGTCAACCTTATCCCCGTAGAATTTTATCTGGGCTTCCGATACTTTCCGCAGCAGCGGGAATAAAGTTTTTACATAGTAGTCCGAGAAAGTCTGCGTGAAGAATCCGATCTCATCTATTTTTAGGTCAAGAAACCCGTCTATGTTCACGCGCAGCATGCCGTTCTCGCCGCGCATATCGAATGTAAACACGATGCGTGCGAAGTCATCAACGATTTCAATCGTATCAAAAGAAACGTGCGACCTGTGATGTGGACCGTCAGACTCATACGTATTTGTACTTTCTATGACTTTCGCATATTTCGATATCTCTTCCATCGCCTTCAGCGCGAGCAGATACGGATCGCTGTTCATGACCGCAAACGACCTGTTCATGAGGGTTTCCTTTATTTCCATATAACTAGTATGCCCGTAAGGGGGATAAAAAGGTTTCATAAATTAAAATTATTATGACAGATTTATACGACATACTGAAATTCATTGATAAAAATCAAAGAACTTGGCAAGAAATAAAAACACATTTTAACTGGGATAATGACCAAGCGCAGTTGATCTGGAATCAATTTTTCGGGAATACCCCAAAGTACGTAGCAGAGTCAAAAAGACGGATTGGCAACACGACTGAAACAGTATGGTACATATCTCATGAAGGTAAAATTTACTTGAGAGAAAATTCACCTGTAAATAAGTGGGTAGTACGTAACCAGCTAACAATAGCAATAATAACAGTGATACTGTCAGTATTCGGCTCAATATTGATAACAGGCTACACAATTCAACAAAATAGGGAGTTTACAGCTACCATAGATCCAAATCTGGAATTTTTTCCAGACAGTGGCGACGAAGTACCAGAGCTAAGCGCCTTTACTATGTCACGAATGATTGCTGGCAGGGAAAACGGGCAGCGTTTAAGATTATGTGTTAAGAACAGAGGCCAAACAGAATCCGGCCGCGTGACGGCTGAAATACTTAATCAATGGTCTAATAACAACATATGGAATTTTGAAAATGTGAAATTCGGAAAACCTGAGTGTGATAGCGTTCTCATTCGTAACACGAACTGTGTATTAGACATAAATGCACCATACAAAGAATGTCCCACATCTGAAATCCCGAACGGAATAACATATTTAATATTAAAAGTAACTTGTACGAACTGTAACAGTGAAGAGAAGACGTCTGAAATCCCGATTGAAGTCTGTGTATGGCATAACGACTCGGCTTACTGTGACAAAATAAACAATAAATAACTCTTCTTAAAATCTAGAGGCATATTCTAAGGTACTATGAAAAAGAAGCCAAACTTGCACAAGAAGACAACTTGCCAGAGTTGTGGGTTCTCGACATACTACGAGTTCATAAATTGCCCGGAATGTGACAGCGAGCACGACATCGGCAGGCCAGTATTTGCAGAGCAGCCAAAAAGGCTCGTCTTTCCTTTCTCGTCTGTGCGCCCTGTACAACAAAAGATGATGGATGATGTCGGAGCAGTTTTAGACTCAGGCGGCCATCTCGTCGCGGACGCGCCGACAGGTCTCGGAAAGACTGCTGCTGTATTATTTCCAGCGCTTCAGTACGCTCTTGACAACGGCAAAACCGTATTTTTTCTTACATCCCGGCTGAGCCAGCATCGCGCTGCTGTGGAGACATTAAAAATGATAAGGAAGTCCGGGGATTTCAAGGCAGTAGATATCATAGGGAAAAAACACCTGTGCTCGCAGGACGTTGCGGACATGGATTCCAGCATGTTCAGTAATTTTTGCCAGACGCTTGTTAAAGAGAAGCAGTGCAAGTTTTATACAAACTCTTCCGTGATGAATACAGTCGCGGACCGCAACGGTATTGTAAGAATTTTATCAACGCAAATATCAAGTCCGGAGGAATCCATGCGTTTAGCATCAGCACGCTACTGCACCTATGAAATACTTATGGACGCAGCCCGCCGCGCCGATGTGGTAGTGGGCGATTATTTTCACTTGTTCGGTATGGGCGACCGTTTTCTCAAGAGAATGGGAAAAAATATTTCCGACTCGATAATAATTGTTGACGAGGCACACAATTTGTCATCTCGCCTGAGAGATTACATGTCAGCTACACTGACAACAAGATCGTGCAAATTAGCCGCCAAAGAAGCCGAGAAATTTGGAGCGAGTGAAGTAAGTGATATGGCTACCGGAGTGTCCTCTGTGCTCACATCGCTGGCAAAAAAGAGCCTAGTCACGAAGAATGAGTCGTTCATTTTGAAGGAAGAACTGATAGACAGGATAAATGCAACCGACAATTATGATGTAATAATTGAAAGAATGACCGAGCTTGGGAGGCGCGTTCTCGAAGAAAGAAAAGTGTCGCATTCAGACAGGGTAGCAGGGTTCTTGCACTCATGGAAAAGAGGCGACCTCGGATACGCGCGTATTCTCTCAAGACAGCGAATACATAGTGAGGACCACATAGCACTTCAGTTCAGCTGCCTTGACCCGTCGCTTATATCAAAGGAGATAATTGCATCATCGCACTCTACAATACTTATGTCGGGCACACTAAGACCTGTGGAAATGCACAGGGATCTTCTTGGACTGGACGCGGAGAGAACAACGATGAAATCGTACGAGTCGCCGTTTCATTCTGGAAATCGCTTGAATATAATTGTTAGGGGAGTCACAACAAAATACACTGAAAGAACTCCGGAAAAA
>CAYITT010000013.1:0-9304 GCA_964366275.1 uncultured archaeon | reverse complement strand
CGATTTTCTTTTCTTTCTAAGAACAGGAAATAAAGAATATATAGACTCAATGTTTTTCTCGGCGTTTTTATCTATGAAAGCGCCTAAAATGAGGTTCTCTTCCACGCTCATGTTGCGGAATACCTGTCTCCCCTGGTGAACAAAGGACATGCCAAGCGAAGCCATCTCATGCGGCTTGTTTTTTGTTATATTTTTTCTGTTGTATAAGACGCTGCCTCTGCTGACAGTAAGAAATCCGAAAACCGTTTTCAATGCGGTAGACTTGCCGGCGCCGTTCGGTCCTATGAGCGAGACTATTTCGCCATCTCCTATATGGAAAGAGACGTCATGTAGAACTTCGTTATTTTCATAGCCGCTGCTAACTTTTTCTACAGATAGTAGCATAGTAATTATTCTGTAGTAGAAGTTAAATTCATTCCGCGGGCACGTATGTCATATTTCTTATTAGTACTTTAATGAAAGAGTTAAGAGTAATGAAATCGAATGTGGTTCTTCTGCCGTGAAATATTTATTTCTCATTGAGAGAACAGTCATTGTGCCAATTTATTTGCTGATTTATTAATCTATCGTGGATATTACTTATTATGCGGCCGACTAGCGTGGTGTTCAGGACAGGGGACACGATTGCAACGATGTGGTTCGACGGCAAGCTTGACATGCAAAAGAGCCGTAAGTTCATGGTTTTCTGCCACGGCCTGCCGAGCCATCCGTATCAACACAATCCTGCCAAGGTCGAGAAGTTTCTTGAGATGGGGTATGTTCTCGTATATCAGGATTCTGCAGGCACTTGGGCAAGTTACGGCACTATGTCATGGGAAAAATGTACCGGCTCTGTTGTTGACGTAGTAAATCTTTTGAAAAAAGGAAAATGCACCGAGCTTTACGGCAACAAGGAGATCAAATGGCCTGTCGGCGATATAATACTGGTCGGGGTGAGTTTCGGCGGCGCGATTGCACTGGTTGCAGGGGCAAAGTCGCGCGACGTCAAAAAAATAATTTCCATAGCCGGCCCCACAAATTGGAGAGACCATTCAAGGATAGAAGGCGAGGAATCGGAACCTATCGGGGAGCTTTACTACAGCATAAAACGCGGATGGGATAATCTCTGGAGAATACCCTCGAAAAACGAATGGAAGCGCCTTGTGGACGGCTCGGCGGACATCAACCCGGTTGACTATATAGACATATTGAAGGACAAGGACGTATTCCTTATCCACGGTACCGAAGATTCTGTTGTATCGCCTAAAAGGTCTGTCGATCTCAACAATTCTTTGAAGAAAGGAAAAGGCAGACATGAGATTGTGCTGCTTGACGGCGAAAGACACCTGAACAGCGACGTACTGATGCATAATAAGGTAAACAGAAAACTGCTGAAATGGCTCGATTAGGGCGAGCTGGACCTCTTCGCAAAGTATCCGGTGTTTGTGGCTTCCCTGCCGCATGAGACGCAGCCCTTTCTTTCCTGCGCTGTCGCAGTGCCGAGCAGTTCGCCTTTTTTATACTCCATTATCGTTTCCATGCACGGCGCGCTTTCGCATATCGCGAAGCCCGCGATGCGGCCGTCCAACGAAATATCCCTGATCTCGCCCGCGTTGCTTGTATACGCTATTTTGGATGAGAGATATCTCTCTGCATCGCTCCTTATGTCGCTGTCCACGGATGCCAGCAGCCGCGGCATTTCTTCCTCCAGCCTTTCAACCGGAAAACTGCTCATAGGTTCTTCTTTTGTCCTCAGGTAAATCCTGGCAGTTTTGTTTTTCTCATCGTCCGGGCCGATTCCTATTCTGACCGGGACTCCCCTCTGTCTTGCCGCTGCGAATTTCTTCCCTGCCGGAGTGTTTCCCGGCTCCTCGACAACCGTTCTGTATTGCCCCAGTCTCTCAAGCACCGACTTTGCATATCCCAGCGGATATTCTCCGTTGGCGTACACCGGTATGACTACAGCCTGTTCCGGGGCGAATGTCGAAAGAAGTCTTATTCCATACCTGTCCCTATGCAGGTCAAGCATGGCTCCAACTCCTCTCTCGGACAGTCCGAACGTTACCTGATGAGTGAAATCGCTCTCTCCGTTTTGGCGCGAGAACCTGACCCCGAACGCGCTTGAATAAATTTGGTCCTGGTTGTAAAGTACCCCTACATTGAAACTCCTGTTTTTGGAAGGCAGGTGCGTCTCGAACGAAACCATCCTCACTGAAACGGGCTTGTTCCCTTCCTGCGGCCTTGTCAGCGACAAGTATGGTATGCCCATTTCATAATGTACCATCTTCAGTGCTTCTGTTATCCTCTCGAATTCGCGCGTTGCCTCTTCGCCTGTCGCGAATGCCGAGTGGCCTTCCAGCAGATCCATGAGCTCGTCCCCGTTCAGCATGGCATCCGGTCTTTTGTGGGGGCGGAATGTCGAGTTCCTCTGGTAAATCCTTAGCGGCAGGTCTCTCTCGCTGCTTATCCATCTTCTGAACATGGAATACACTCCACATTCTCCGGTGGGGTTCAGGAACACGTTTATGGGCACGCCGCTTTTTTCCCTGAGCCAGAAAAGGTGTCCTTCAAAATCATCGATATGCTCGGTAACCGGCCTGATGGAATCGCCAGGTATAAGCCGCGGAAACTGGTACTTCCTGTAACCGTTGTCTTCGGCATGCGCCTCGACCATCCCGAACACCCTTTCCTTGATTTCGTAGCCGTACGGCAGCCATATGTGGCAGCCTTTTACAGGGTACCTGTTGTCGCTGATTTTCGTGTTCAGAAGCAGGTTGCTGAATGCGCCGAAATCGTCTGCCATGAATAGCAGATAACAAAAAAGAATTTAATGCTTTATTCGTACGGCACGAGCGTACCGTTTCTGACAATCATCAGCTGTAGCAACCTGTGCGTATCGCCATTTTTATCAATTGTTAAGTTTCCAGATACGCCCGGATAGTTTTTTAGTTCATATAGACCGTTCTTGATGGCCTCAGAATCAATTTTACCCTTCTCTTTCACAATCTTGGCAATGCTCATGACTATATCGTAGGAAGAGTCGGCGGTTATGCCGGGCTCTGTATTGAATCTGGCTGTGAACTCATTCCTGAATTCTGACGACGGATTATAGACAAAAGGTGATATGATCCCTTCCATGATGCCGCCGGTTCCAAGGCCAATGACCTGCGTGCTTCCGACAAGCCCGCCGTGCGAGAATACCTGTTTGCTTATGTTAAGTTCCTTCATCTGTTTCATGATGGACGCCAGCCCGAACGGGTGGACGCCTACGTAGTATGAGTCCGGGTTTTTTTCCTCCAGTTTCAACAATATGGTTCTGAAATCGGAGCTTTCCACGGCTTTTTCTTCCCCGACAATCTCCCCGCCCATTTCTCTGAACTTCCCGGATACGGCATTTTTTTGGGCCTCTCCCCATGCATTGTCGATGTATATCACTGCCATTTTTCTGTAGCCTATTTCATGCGCTTTTTCCGCATTCATGCCTCCGAGGTCATTTTCTGAAAACCAGAACCTGAATATGTAATCCCCTGCACTGGAGATGTCAGGGGATGTCGAGCCCGGCGTGACGAGGATTTTTTTATTCTGTTCCGCTATCGGTATGATCGCCGCGGTCACCGAATCGCAGATGTCACCTATGATAAAGTCGACATTGTCGACGCTGATAAGTTTGTTTACTGCAGTTACGCCTGTTTTGGCGTCGCAGTGACTGTCCTCAAATATAACGTCCACTCTCTTTCCCAGCACGCCGCCCTCGCTGTTCAACTTCTCTGCTGCAAGAGTTATCGCCTGTTTTGAGGCCTGTCCCTGGTCTATGGTGCCTTCGCCTGTTAAAGGCAGGACGGCACCTATTTTTATCGAGTTTGCTTCTGTTTTTCCAGCGAAGAAAAAAGCGAACGCCGTGACAATAATAACAACAGCCAGTATCCCTAACAAGTATCTGTTTTGCATGATAAAATTTGAAAGTAGTCCTTTTAAACGCTATTTTCTCCCGAGATAAGCCTCTATCACTTTCTTGTTCTTCTTTATCTGCGCTGGATTTCCGATAGCGATCTCCTTTCCGTAATCCATGACGATAAGCCGGTCGCAAAAGTTCATCATCACGCTCATGTTATGCTCTATTATTACTATTGTCATGCCTCTGCTGTTCAGTTCTTTTATCAGGGCAAGTATCTGTTTCGCAAGCGTCGGATTGACCCCGGCTATCGGCTCGTCAAGCAGCAGTAATTTCGGTTCCGTTGCGAGCGCGCGCACAATCTCAAGCAGCTTCTGCTGCCCGTAGCTCAAATTTTCGGCCAACTCGTTTTTCTTGTCTTCGAGTTTTACGAGTTTCAGAAGTTCCATCGCCCTTGACGTGTTTTTTTGTTCTTCTTCGTCTACGTGCTTTTTTCTGTATATCTGCGCCCAGAATTTCTCGCCGTGAATATATTTCTGCGCGATCAGCATGTTGTCAAGCACCGTCAGTTTCGGGAACAGCCTTATCAACTGGAAGGTTCTTCCTATACCAGCGTGCGCTACTTCATACGCATCAAGTTCCGTCAGACTTTCTCCGTTGAAAAATATCCTGCCTCTGTCTGCGTCGTAGATGCCGGTTATAAGGTTGAACATGGTTGTCTTGCCCGAACCGTTCGGTCCTATAAGTCCGAGTATCTCACCTTCTCTTACATCAAAGGAACAGCCGTCTACCGCCTTTATTCCGTCGAAATTCTTATGGACATTTTTTACTTGCAGCATCATTTCTTCTTCCTCCCAAATACGTATTCGCCGAACAGTCCCTGCGGCCTCTTCATTATTATCGCGAGCAGCAGCACGGCGTATATAATTTGCCGTCCTGCGCCTACAAGATTTGAGGGAAGTCCGATAAATCGTAACGGCTCCGGTAGCAATATTACAAGGAACGCGCCGGCTACTGAACCTCTTATCGACGACATTCCGCCTATTATTATTGCCGATAAAATGAGTATCAGCACCGGGAACGAGAAACTGCTCGGATCAATGAACGTTATGTAGTGCGCGTAAAGCGAGCCGGCGATGCCGGCAAAAAACGCCGAGAAGCTGAGCACAATCATTTTGTAGCGAACTGTGTCTTTCCCCAGTGTCTGCGTGGCTGTTTCATCTTCTCTTATCGCCTTCAGCACGCGCCCGAAAGGCGAAATAATTATGCGGTGCGTTACGATAATTGTTATAGCGAGCAAAGCCAGTGACAGCACGAGATATGAGTCCAGTGAAGAGAACGTGAATCCGAGAAGTTCGGGTCTTGGTATTCCCGGAATTCCCAGCGGCCCTCTTGTTACGTCGGTCCAGTTCTTGAAAATCGCTTCTACTATAAACGCGAAACCCAGCGTGCCCAGCGCAAGATAATCCCCGCGCAAACGTAGCGTCGGGAAGCCGAGCAAAAAGCCAAAAAAAGCCGTGAATGCTCCGGCGCAGAGCAGCGCGGCCCAGAACGGCAATCCGGCAAGCATCAGCAGCGCGGAAACGTACGCGCCTATGCCGAAGAACGCCGCGTGGCCTAGATTGAAAAGTCCTGTGTATCCCATTGTAAGATTCAACGATACAGAAAGTATAGAGAATATCGATCCAAGTATTATCAAATTCTCGAAATAGGGGAACATTATTTGACCACCACGAACGTGCCGTTTTTTACAGTCTTCATCACGAACGGCGCGTTTGATATCTGACCGGCTTTGTTGAAAGAAAGCTCATCGACTATAGTGCCGTTTATCTTTATCGAATAAAGCAGGTTTTTTATTTCCTCTCCGGTTTTTCCGTGCTTCAGTGCCTCAAGCATGATTCTGGTCGCGTCGTAGGCCGCAGCAGCTGAAGCGCCCGACGGCTCTTTGTCGTATTTTTCTGAATATTTCTTCAGGAAGTTGTTATAAGAAATCGAGCTGGAGTCTGGATAACTGAAAATGACATTGCCTTCGACATAGTCGCCGTAGGATTCTATAAGATTCGATGTCTGTGCCGATGCCGTAGACATGATCTTAGACCTCATTCCAAGTTCTTGGATGTTTTTCATGACTGATCCTATTTCGCCGACCTCAAATATCTGTAGAACGACAACATCTGGGTTGTATTCTTTTGCAAGCGTGACAACTGTCCTGAAATCTTTTGTTCCCAGCGAGACTTCGAATATCTTTGTTATATTTATGTCGTTCTCCGCCGCGGCTTCCGCGTACAATTGTGAGAATTTCGTATTGAACGCATCCTGATCGTGAATTATGACAACTTTTGTATAATTCTTAGACTTCAGGAATTCCATGTGCCTGTTTATCTCAGGCCTCTGTGGATACCATGTTGAGAAGAAGTAAGGATAATCGATCGTATCCTCGGCGACCTCAAGAGCACCGCTTGGTGTGATCTGGACGATCTTGTTTTGCTCGCCCAGTGGGGCAACAATGGACCCAAAGCTGTCGCCCCATGTCGGGCCTATTACGGCAGGAACCTTGTCCACATATATCAATTTTTGTATGGCGTTTAGCGTGCCCGTATTATCACTCTTCGTGTCTTCTGTTATCATACTGACCCGCTTTCCGTCTATCCCGCCCGCTGAATTCAGTTCTTCTATGGCCATATCAGCAGCTTTCAGCTCATCCTGTCCCCAATCCGCGGCCGCGCCTGTCAGCGCGAAAGCTCCACCGATCTTTATCGTATTATCCTGCTGCGCGCAGCCCGAAACCAGGACCATGCCAATCAACAACAAACCAATCATTGCAATTTTCATATTGAGTCACAACCTTTCGATGAGTTCCTTGTGCTTATCTATGCAGAACTGCACGAAATCTTCCGCGCTTTCCGTTCTGCTCATGTCAAGCAGGTCAAAATATTTGTTCCTGTAGTTCGGGTCGAATGCGAACAAAGGCAGGCCTGCTTTCATCAGTATGAATGAATGGATCAGCCTGGCAACTCTGCCATTTCCGTCAATGAATGGATGTATCGATACGAAAAGGAAATGAATCAGGGATGCCAATACTATAATATCTATTTTGTTCCTGTATTTTTCATAAAAATTAAGCATGGCATGAATGCTCGCATCAATCTCTGTTTCTGAATCAGGCAATCTTGTAGGCGAGCCTATTATTCTCTTTCTTACATAGGAAAACTCGCCCGGTTTTTCTACAAGATTTGTCATAAGAATCTTATGCAGGTTTTTTATCATTTCTATCGAAAGATCTTCTTTTTTGTATATATGACAAAGTTCATCCACGGCTTTCTTTGCATTGATTATTTCTATCACTTCTTTTGGCGAAAGATGCGAGTCAAGATTATTGAGGACCCTTTCCACGTCTTTCTCGTTTGCCGTATTGCCCTCTGTGACAGTCGTTGAATAAACATGCAGCTTTATCAGGTGTTCCCTGAGCTTTGGCGAATCCTTTTCTATTTTCTCTTTCCTGATCCTGTCTTGGAAAGAAGAGAAATCATAGCTGAAAATATTTGCAAAAAAGATTGTCTTATCCGTGACATTTGCTTTTGCAACCATTGGCTTTCTTTTGACAGCCGTTATGAAATTGATACCTTCAAGATCTTTGGCTATTTTTAATGTCGTCGGCTTGGAGAACATAGAGCTGGAAGAGAGGTTGGTTTCCCCCGATTCAAATATGTTTTTGAACAGTGTCATGTTTCTTTTTTTAAGCGGGATATTATGATTTAAGTCGTCCTTTTTTGCCCAGAGAAGGAACGCCAGCAAGTCTTTTGCCTTTTCAGTCAGGGAAAGTTCTCCTTTCGAGACAATCCCTTCTTTTCGCAATTCTGATATCAGATGCAGTATCGTCCGTTCAGACGTCTTTTCAAAAAAGACATTGTGCCTTACCTGCTGGATAAATTCGTCTATTTCTGCACCTTTCTTTGTGCTTATATACAACACTACATCATATTTTGTTAATACTGTCATATAGTAAAATTATTACGCATAAAACTATTTAAATTGATGATAATTTACATTGTTTTTTTACTATAGCAGCGTAAAGTAAAAATTTCATGCGTCTTTCCTCCCGAATAAGCCCTGCGGCCTGAACAAAAGAAATGCTACGAGAACGACGAACGCTATTGCATCTTTGTAGCCCGACGGCAGGAACCAGATGCCTATATTCTCCACGAGCCCGAGCAGGAACGCGCCTGCAACTGCGCCGCGCACGGATCCTAGGCCGCCCACTACGCTGGCCGTGAAGCCCTTGATTATCGCGCTCAGTCCCATAGTCGGTTCAAGGTTCTGCTCTACGGCTATCAGCACTCCCGCACTGGCTGCGAGCGCAGACCCGAGCGCGAATGTGTACGTCGTTATTTTTTCCACGTCAATGCCGATAACCTGCGCAACATCCTTGTTGTCTGCCGTGGCGCGCATCGCCTTGCCGGTCTTTGTTTTTTGCAGGAATATTTCGACAAGAAACAGCGTGACAATGGCGACCAGTAATATTACTACCTGCGTCTGTGTTATTATTGCTCCGAAGAAATCCATTCCCTGTGTTATCGGACCGGTTCTTATCGTCCTGACTTCCGCGCCGAAAATCGCAAGTATAAGATTTTCTATGAAGATGAAAACGCCCAGCGATGCGATGAGCAGGATAAGCGTGCTCGATTTCCTGTCGCGGAGCGGTTTGAATACGGTTTTATTGAGCAGGACGCCGGCTATGGCCGTGCCGATTACGGCAATAATAAACGCGGCTACTATGGGAAAGCCAAGCGAAAAAGCGAAATAAGCGAGATATGCGCCCAGCACGTACAGTGACCCGTGTGCCATGTTGAGGAATCGAAGCAGCCCGTATGTCAGCGTGAATCCTATTGCAATAAGCGCGTAGATTCCGCCCGCTATTATGCCGTTGAGTATCAACTGCTCAAGTACCATACTTAAAACCTATTGATTTAGAAGGAATAAAAGTGAATTTTTATCGTCTTCTCGATAAATAAACATTGACAAACCCCAGCGCTGCGCCGAGCTTATCGAGGTTCCCATAAAAATAATTGGACCGTGTTATTCCCTCAATGGCGTGCGGTATTGCTGTATGCATGTATGGGACATGGTCCATCAGTTCACCGAGCAACGCCGAGACTGCAATATAGCCAACACAATCAACGACATCACGGACTAATTTACCAGTAGAATGACCAAGAGTATCGGGGAGCTCTTCTTTGTATGCACGAAACAGGCCTTTCGTTCTGGCATTTTCCCGAAAAGCTTTTCTATCTTCGTCTGCGCGCAAAAATGCTTCTCTAACTCCGTCAGAAAAATCTGTCATAAAAATTATCCTGAATAAAGCTCGAATTTCCCGTTTCTTACAATCTTGAGCGCGTAATCAATGCCGGTGACATCGCCTCTGCTGTCAAACTT
>CAYITT010000012.1:0-9394 GCA_964366275.1 uncultured archaeon | reverse complement strand
GGAATAATTGCAGAAGGGTTAGCAAACGTTCTTTCGTGGAGATCGCCTAACTACCTTTACACCCAGCCGGAAGGAAACCTGAAAGTATTTTTGAGAAACTACCGCCTCAGCGATGATATCGGCTTCCGTTTCTCCTCCCGCGAGTGGCCTGAGTGGCCGCTGACGGCTGACAAGTACGCTTCCTGGCTTAGCCAGGCAGAGGGTGATACAATAAATCTTTTCATGGATTACGAAACCTTCGGCGAGCACCAGTGGGAAGATACAGGAATATTCAGTTTTCTTTCTCATTTACCAACGGAAGCGCTCAAGCATCAGAATCTTAATTTCAAGACGCCGAGCGAACTGCTCAAGAAGACAAAGCCGGTTGGTACATACGACGTGCCTTTCCTCAGTTCGTGGGCCGACATCAACCGCGATCTCGGTGCTTGGCTCGAAAATTCAATGCAACAGCACGCTTTCTCCGAGATAAAAAATCTGGAGCACTTTGTAATCAACAATCCACAGCTGCTTGCCGCCTGGAGAAAGCTGCAAACCAGTGACCATTTCTATTACATGTGCACGAAGTGGTTTGCGGACGGTGACGTCCATAAGTACTTTAATTGTTACGACACGCCTTACGATGCATTTCTAAATTTCATGAACGTTGTGACGGACTTGAAACAGAGGGCTGATATAAAATGATAGAAAAATGTCTGGAAATGGCAAAAAACACATTGAAAGAGAACGCAACAAAGCACGGCATAATGGCCGGGCGCGAATGGTATACGGATGTCTGGGGCCGCGACGCGTTGATATCTTCTTTAGGAATGAGCGCGTCTGGGGACGAAGATCTAGTTGAACTGGCCGAAAAAACTATAAATTCCGTATCTAAGTTCCAAAAAGAAAACGGACAGCTGCCAAATAAATTCGATTCGAAGGGCCAGAAGCTCTGCTTCGGTGAAGGCGGATGCGTAGATACCTCTCTTTGGTATCCTATCGCTGTTTTCAACCATTACAGAAACACAGCTAATAAGAAATTCCTCAAGGCTCATATGCCTAAAGTCGAAAAAGCTCTTTTCTGGGCAGGCTGCCTCGACGTGAATAATGATTTACTTCTGGAGACACATGAAGGCTCGGACTGGATGGATCTGTTAGTGCGATCAGGCCGCGTGCTCTACGATCAGGTAGTGTACTACAAGGCAGTACAGGCCGCCGACGAGATGCAAGGCGTCTTAGGCAAGAAACGGACTTATACAGCGTTTGCAAAGAACTTGCGCAGGCATATCAACGTCTTCTTCTGGCCGAAACAGGAGAACCACTCTTATGTTCAGGAACAGTTTGGCCACACAGGAATAGAGAAAGATTTCGAGATGATACTGAAAGAGGGCGAAAAGGATCACTACTATGCTGAGGTAGGGTTCCGTAAGTATGACCCGAGGTTCGACGTATACGCCAATTTGCTGGCAGTCATCTTCGACGTTGCTGACTCGGAGCAATCCGCACGCATATTAAATCAAATACAGACGCAAGGAATTGCTCAGCCGTACCCGATAAAAGTCCTTAACCCGCCTATAGGGGAAGAGTTCTTCCGCCCGTTTTACTTCCGCCAGACAGATCTGCCTCACTTACAACATCCGGGCAACTATCACAACGGTGGAATATGGCCTTTCGCGGGCGGCTTCTACGTGATGGCGCTGAAGAAGACGGAAGGCGATTGGGCTGGCGCGTTAGCAAGCTTAGCCGAAGCAAACAAGCTCGGAAAAACTGAGGAATGGGAATTTAATGAATGGCTGAACGCCAGCGGCACTCCGATGGGCTCCGCGTACCAGTCATGGTCCGCAGCGATGTTCATATTGGCTCACGAATACGCCAAAAAGAAGAAGAGCAAGCTCTGGTGGCTATCCCCTTTCTAATATATTTCTTTGGGGTGAACCATAGACCTTTCTTTTCTAAAGAAAGGGATAGGTGATTAGATGCCCGATTTAGATATACAAAATAATTCGCTGTATATAGGGGTCGTCCTTTTCCTTATTTTAATTGCTATTGTCATTCTCGCGTCAGCCGGCTTCTTCTCTTCGATAGCGTAGTTTAAAAACATTTTTAACATCCTTTATTAGTGCTAGATATTGTTGTAACTACGCCCAAAAAGCTGGCTCGTGCTGCCGAAGAAGAAGCCAGACGTTGCATAGAAGCGGGCGGCGGATTTTATTCCCGAACATTTAGAATCATACCAAGGCGTCTGGATGCTGGTTCCAGAATTTATTATGTCGAGCATCCTTACATTCGTGGGTATGGAACTGTGTCTGAAATTGACAACAGCGAAGGATATCGCGCCATAATGCCGGCGAATGAGTGGAAATGGGTAAGGCCTATAGAAATGAAAGGTTTTCGTGGCTGGATGTATTTTGATATTCCGAGAAATCGGATGGAAATCGTTGGCGGCTGGCTCGACCCGAAGCCGGGTCCGGAAAAATACGGCAGGCTGCAGTATGTGAAAAAGAAAGGCGGTTCCGGTTTTTTGTCAGAGCCGTTTGACTGGTAGCAGCCGCGTAGTTTAAGAATATAACAGTAATAGTCCAGAGATGAAGAGTATTAATTTGAAGAGATACATGGCGGCCTCTTTGGCACTATGGCTTGACATGGGAATGGACAACAGTAGCAGCAAAGCGCTTCATGATTTTAATGCAAATTACGGCCATGATTTTTTTCTGCCCCTCATTGTTTATTTTTGCATGCCGAGATTTAACGAAGAAATTAACCCATCCGATGCGGCTTTGATGACGTTTGGAGTTATGTCTGCCGGAGAAATCGCGCAATATCTTGGCCTTTATCGCGGTACTTTCGATCCTAAAGACTTTTTAGCATACGCTGCTGGTGCAACAACTGCTTACGCTATTGACAAACTTGTGTTTAGGAAGAAGAATGAGTAATTATTTTGCCAGCGCGGTATCATATGCTTTCAGGTAGTTTTTGATCAGGTTTTCCCAGTCGGCCAGCATGGAAAGATGTTTGGCTCGTATCTTTGCCAGCCCGCGCTGATTCTTTGTCATATTGCAGACTTTCGCGAGCATATCGGTCAGTTCGTTCAGGCTATCGTCATAATTGACTCCGTCCCGCTTCAGCACCATTATGCTCATGTCATCTTTTGTCAGGGACGGCTTGATGAATCTTCCGAACCCGCTTAGATCAGTAGTGATGCTCTGTAGCCCGAGTGCAGCTGCTTCCAGTGGCGTGTAACCCCAGGATTCGTAGTAGGACGGAAACACGCCGACGTGACAGCCTATCATGGCATCGTAGTAGTCCAGTCCCAACAGTCCGTCTGCCGTTGACAGATAAGCAGGATAATAAATGACCTTTACCTTGTCTTCTTTTTTGTTATTCAATCCGTTTTTCTCAAGCCCTTTTGTTATGGCGTTGTCCGAGAAAAGATCAAACGGCGTTATAGGCGGTATCTGGTCGTGTTTCGCCTTCAGCTGCAACTGCATGCGTTTCATATCGCTGAGAAAATCTTTCGTGAATATGTGCATATTTTCCGGCGACATTCCACGCGCGAAAGATCTGAGTATGCGCCCCTCTATCTTCTCGCCCTCTTTTTCGACCATCTCTTCGATGTGCTCGAACATTGCCATATTTTCCATTACAGTTCGCTTTCGCTCCATCGTATGTTCCGGGACCCAGATGAATGCAACGACGTTTTTCTCGGTTTTGTCTTCTTTCAGCTTCTTGTTCAATCGGCCTAATGAATCGAGGAATAGGTCAATCCCCTTGTTGTGGAATTCCATACGTCCGGAGAGAAACACAAACAGCGTGTCTTTCGGGTCGAAATCGTAATATGGCGAGAAGTAGCTCATTACGAACCGCCTTATTTTATTTCGCAAATGTATGTGCATGCTCGAAAGATTTTCCATTAAAGGGAACCGGTTCATGTTCAACCCATTTGGCAGTATTACGTCCGGCTTTCTCCCAAGTATATAGTGGCATTCCGGGATTATCGTCTCCGAAACGGATGTGAATACGTGTGCGTTATGTGCCGTAGCTTTTTCCAGAAGGTGCTTCGCTTCACACTTGTATTCATAGGCTTTTCCGTCCGGGACAGACGCGTTCTTTGAAAGCCCGTTGTTTATCAGTTGGTACAGATCTTCCCGGCCGATCTCTGCTATCGATCGCCCAAGGACAGTCGAATGTGTAGTGAAGACCGTTTTTATCTCCGGCTTTCTGTTCTTCAGGTAAAGCAGGCCAGGCCCGCAAAGCCATTCATGAAAATGCGCAATCGTATGTTTCCCGAATACTCCGGCGTTGTAAAGCTCCTCAATGACTATTCCCGTCGCCCGGGCCCATGGTAATGGTTCATCATACCACCAATCAGCATGCAGTGAATCTACCTTGTTTTCGTCCCACAACTCGCGCTTTATGGTATTTACTTTCGCCCTGAACTCACGGGGATCAATAAGTATACAGTTTGGTTTCCCGTCGACCAGCCAGTGGCCGAACCGGCAGTGTATGCCGTGTTTTCTCTTTATATCCTCAAACGCTTCCTTCATACCTTTCGGCGGGTCTTTCTCTTCAAATTCAATAGCCGCGTTCTTCTCGTAGTAAGGTCCGATAGTATAGTAGTCTTTTACATTTTTTTTTGAGTACTCGGCTTTCGAGGCAAGAACTGTGTATATGCCGCCAACTTTGTTGGCTATTTCGTAACCCACTTCAACTAAAGTCGCGTCTGCATAGACCATAATTACATATGTAATGCGTCCTATAAAAACATAATTGGCAAGAATTAGTCATGGAGCTCGACCAGTTGAAAGACACATTAATTGAAAAGAAGAAGCTCCTCAAGGACAGAATCTACAAGTGGAAACTAATGAAGCAGTTCGGAGACCACTGTCCGAGATGCAGCCGTAGACTCATCCCTTTTTCAGTTCATGATAATTGTTACAAAAAGTTCCTTACTTTGAGCCATAGGGAAAAGGGATCGAGAATAGGTAAAAGGCAGAAGGGTAAATGCGTGGTATGCGGAAAAATTGCCATAGAAAAACAGAGAGTCTTTTGCGAGTTCTGCGACTATTACAAATAATGAAGTTAAAATTAGAATAAAAAAAGAGCTTAAAAAATCGATCTTAGTTTTGGCTTATTTTACGCCGGCCATCGAAACTCTCAAATGTCTTGGAGCCTGTCTACCTGCTGTCTGCTTTGCCCTGTTTGCAACGCTTCCTGCCCTTCGGATATCGTTTCTTAGCGCTTTATCAAGCTTCGACAATTCGTTGTTGACTTTCTTTACAGATGATGCGAGGGCTTTCTTTGAAAGTTTTCCTCCCTTATATCTCTGCATTTCCTTGTCGAACTCGTCCAAAGCAGCCTGTTTCTCTTCCTGGTGGGTTCGGATTAATTCACCGACAGCTGCAAGCTCTTTTACTACTTTCGAAAATTCGGACTCGTCCATGTGCTTTTCTTGTGGCATCTTATCACCTAGGTGATATTTGTGACGCCCACTATATATACTTTTCTCCAATGAAGTAGAAAATGTTCAAAGTGTTTGTGGTTCCGAACGCGAAGAAAACATCTGTCGAGAGAGAAGGCGAAGTCCTTCGCGTTCACCTAGCTGCTAGACCGGAGAAGGGAAAAGCGAACAAAGAGCTGGTCAAAGTGCTGGCAGATTATTTTTCCGTCAAAAAAAGCGACGTCAGGATCATCTCTGGTGCGAGATCGAGGAGCAAGAAAATTCAGATTATCGGCCTTTAGAGACCGCGCATAAGTATGCAATGTTCAATTTTTTAATACCCTTTATTTTCAGACCGGCTTTCTTGAAGATATCTTCGAGTTCTTTTTTAGAAAATTGCTCGGAAATGTTGTCGCCCAGGCTTTCATCAAAAATAACTGTCGTACCTTTGACTTCTCTTATGAGTACGCCTGAGGCTTTGTAATTATTCATTCTCTCTTCGAAAGCGTCTTCAGAATAAACACTTATTACTATCTTACCGTCTTTCTTCAAAACCCTCTTCATCTCAGTCAGTGCTTTTATCTTCTTGTCGGCAAAATTCGCAAATGTGCCCATGCATATTACAAAGTCGAATTCATTGTCTTCAAACGGCAGGTCGGTAGCTTCTGCCTTGATTATCTTTATTTCTGGAAATTTCGAGAAGTTCTTTTTAGCAACCCTCACGGCGTTTATATCGTGATCTATTCCTGTAATATTTTTTGTTTTCGACAGAATATCATGGAAACTTCGCCCGTTCCCGCATCCCACTTCTAGAACGCTGGAATTCGGGGTTATTATTTTCTGGAGGTATTTTCTTTCTTCATAAAACCATTTTTTGAACGTCTCGGGAGTATTTTTCAGGAAAGCTATCCAAAAATCTGCATTCGTCTTTTTCATATGTTCAGATCCTAGCCAGATAATGCCATGCGTACGTGAGTATCAGGTAAAGGATGGCTATCAGCATTATCAGCGGAAGAACTTTTCCGAGTTTAGTTAGATAAAAATGCGGCTCTTTCTCGTTAATGACAATCACTTCTTGAAAAAGTACCATTTGATGTTTGATAGAAGGAAAATTATTGAAATGATGCCGGTTACATGGCCAAAAAGTTCGAAGTTATTGGTGTACAGCGCATACAGGTAAAAAATTCCCGCTATCATGAAATATACCTTTGCCGCAAAGTAGACTGTCTCGCTTATCATTGATAAATCATTGGTCGTAATTCTTAAATGCCTGCTATCGCACCGTTGAATAGCTTTAATTGATGCCAAACTAATTATTATTAGAGTCGTATGCCGGGTAGTTTAATAGAAGACATGCAGGATAACAACTTTCTTTTAGTCATAATGGACGAGAAGGAATATATGCATGAATTGTCTGAGATAATAAAATCCGTAGAAAAAACAAAGACAAGAATATGCTACGTGTGTCTTAACACGCCATACAGAAGTATAGCGGAACAATTCAAGACGATTGGCATAAACACGAAGAATTTTTTCTTTGTTGATGGGGTTTCACGCATTTGCAGGCCTTCTGAGAAAAACTGCATTTTCGTGTCGGCGCCTTCAAACGTCGCTGAACTCGATTCTGCAATAAAAAATGCCGTTGAAAAGAAGAAATGCAGCACTATAGTTTTTGACACGATATCAACACTTCTAGTGTATCAGGATAGTCTTTCCATATTGCATATGACAAACAACTTTTCTCTAGAGAGTAAGAAAGTAAAGAAGATCTTTCTGGTGATCAAGGAACGCCGCCAGGATTCTAGCTTTATAAAGGACCTGAGAATGTTTGCTGATAAGGTGCGCGAGGTTTAGAAAACCATAAATACGTGGAATATCATATAAGTATCAGGGTTAATCGATGGCAAATAAGAAAATACTGGTAGTGGATGACGAAGAAAGCATCCGAGAGCTTCTTGAAGCAGTTCTTGGGGAAGAAGGCTACGATGTTGTGACAGCGGCTGATGGCAAGGAATGCCTGGCTAAGCTGAAGAAAATTAAGCCCGATCTGGTGCTGCTTGATATGATGATGCCAGGCATGTCGGGTCGTGAGGTATGCGAGAAGATAAGGGCAGACCCGAAAACAAAGAAGCTTAAGGTGGTATTTGTTACAGTTGCAAGATTCTCAGAGATGGGCAAGAACACGCTAAGCAAGCTGAAGGTAGTTGATTACGTGTCAAAACCTTTTGATAATACCGATCTCATAAAGAGAGTCAAGAAGGCTCTTGGCAAGTAATTATCCGAGAATACGTTGAATAATACAGCCTTCAGATGAAACGCAATGCATTCTGGCTGACACGCTAGAAAATCGGAGACTTTCTGCGCAGGTGAAATTTCGCACCACCGTGTGTTCCACAATACCCACGATTTTGGTCGTGGAATGTTAGAAACATTTCATTTCGCATTGACTATTTCTTTAGTATAGAATAAGCCGACTGCAATTACAAAGAATGCTGATGTAAACAAAAAGTCGGTCAATCCACCGACATAAAAGGTGCCCGCTGTCGTCGCCCATGAAAACGAGAAGTCAGCCAGCGCCTCTACTATAAAACCGAAGCATATTATGCCCACTGGTTTGAATATTCTGCTGCCCCTTACCATGAAGAGGACTATAACAGCAAATGACAATATTATGGCGTCACCTAGCGGATATATTACATTAAGAATTTTTATTATCATAGGCACTTCTTCGGCAAGTTTGGAGTCTATGAATAGTATGTAAGTTGGTATCAGGATTGCTATGGGAAATATCATGGCGGTGAGTAGCGTCCGTGTGTCCAGCTTCATCCTGATATTTTTTAACAGCAGCAGCATGCCTATAGCTGCAAGAGGAATCATGCCTACGAAGCCGATGTCCGCAAGCGACGGGTAGGGGAGTTCCATACCTGCTACGACATTATAGTAGAGCCATATAGTATTTCCTATACCCCACGATACTAGTCCCAGTGCTATAAGCGCTATAGATTTCCCGAAAGCACTTTTTAACCCGAAAGTCTTTGCTCTGTTGAATCCGATTAATGCAATTGCTACAATAAAAATCAAATGGGCTGCATAATTTATTGTATATCTGTAAAACGAAGGCACACCATCTTGAATTACAAATATCAGCATCAATATTGCAATTATAAATGCCGAAACGAGCAAAACAACTCCCCTTTCAAGCTTCATATAAATTAATTATTTCGCCGGTATATATACGTCAACTTTTGCAATAACAATGCAATATAGGTCCTGTAAAAACAATAAATAGCGAGAAACTAATCATATGTTACCATGGACCTGAAAGAAGATGCCGCTAAAATCTTTCGCGAACTTTTTGGGGACGTTGTAGCAAAACAAGTCGAGAACTTCGATAATTCAAAAAAATACCCGAAAGATTTTCTGGACGAATGCGTGGCGTTCATGGGGGAAATGATCGGTATGTCTTCGGCGGAGAAATTGTTCAGTCCGTTATATAAAAAATACGTCAAAATAGTGGTTAAATGAGTACACGCACTCACAATATAGCGCTTTTGACATCGATACTGGTTATATTTTTCATTTATTACTTCGGGAGTTCGTCAGATAATTTCTATGTAGTATCCGACATAGTCAATATTTTGACGGCGGCGCTTGCTGTCTTTTTCGGCTTCATTGTGGTGAAAAAATCCGATACAAACAACATTCAGGGAAAGGCGCTTCTGTTTATTTTTCTTGCTGCCGTGTTATGGATGCTTGCTGAATCAGCATGGGGCTATTACGAAATAGGTTTGGGTATTCAGACCCCTGAAACTACGGTAGCAGACCTGCTATGGTATTTAGGGTACTTCTCGGTAATGATCGGCTTTCACTACATCTGGAAAATAATAAGACCTACAATATCAAAACTCAGAAATTATATCAGTTTTTTAGTCAGTACTGCAACATTTTTCATTTCTTCAGTGTTTGTGTACTACGACACGT
>CAYITT010000011.1:0-9504 GCA_964366275.1 uncultured archaeon | reverse complement strand
CGCGTCCTTGTTAAGATTCATTCTTGGCAATGCACCGACCATATAAGGTTCGCCTTCGAATTCGAAACCCTGGGCGTGGGAGTATGGAAGCACCACGTTTGTGAGATGCTCGTGATAATCTTTCTCCTGAACAGTTTCGCCTTGTGTTGTCCTTATCTCGCCGTTTAGGAAAGAGAAATCACTTGTGCATAGCGCGACGAAATCCGTGTCTCTCTCCACTTTCTCGTCCCATTTATGGAAGACATCAATAATGTCAAGAACGGCCGGTCTTGCGTGATTTAATTCCGAAACCACTTTCTGAATTCCGGCCTCGTCAGGCGTCTTGAGAAATCCGCCGGCTGTCGGGAAAGGTGCATGAACAGCTTTTCCAGCGATGAGAGTAGAAAGCATGTTTCCGGCGCGTTTTATGTCAAATGAGTCGTGCAGCAGTTTGTGTTCTCTACTGTCGTCTTCGGAAAAATCGAGTATTGAGTCCTTCCCGACCAGATCAGGAAGCGAAAAGAAATAAAGATGAAGAGCGTGGTCGCGAACCATTAATCCGTAAGTCATCAGTTTCTTCATGACGAGAGACTGTTCTGTGGGCACGATTCCAGCAGCGTTCTCGATTGCTTCGATGCAGCACGTCATATGAGCTATGCTGCACGTCCCGCAGATTCGCGACATTAGCTGTGGGAGCGTGATTATAGGCTGACAACGTGCTGCCTGTTCATAAAACCGCTGGTTCTCTGTTATTTTGAATTTTACGTATTCGACTTTACCGTTACGCACCCTGATGTCAAGGTCTGCATGTCCTTCCATCTTACTGAGGTTCTCCAAAGTTATATCAAAGCTGTGCATTTACACCAAACTCCTTCAGCTGCTTGTTTACAACGGCGATGAAATTAGATTCGAGCATAGGACATCCTGGCACATTGTCGTCAACCTGTATCACTTCGTGAAGCGCCATGACCTTCTTGTTGTAATCGAAAGTCCTTATTATTGGTTCTATTTCGCACTTGCGTTCTTCATCGAATGTGTTTCGTTGCCCGGACGGCATGCCCGTGCACGCGCAAGCACCTATTGCAATGACCTTCTTGCTGTTTGCGCGGATTTTTTTGACTTCTTCTACCTGGCGGTCATTTGAAATAGCTCCTTCAATAAAAGAAATATCCAGGTTATTCATGTCATTATTTTTCTTGAGCACTCTTACGTGCGCGAACTCAAAAATTTCTTTCAGTTTGTCATAATTGTCGTTGAGTATTTCCGTAAATACAATAGTACTGTCCTCGCAGCATGAAAAAGAGAACCAGCCGATGCGCAATTTCTTGGCAACTGTAACTTTCTGGGTCTCTATGACAAGTTTTTTCACTTTAGTTCCGTAAGGCGTAGGTTCCAGATTATCCACATCAACATCATGGTGTCCATAGTCCATGTAGAGTTCGCGGGAACGTAAATATTTTATTGCATTGACACCAGCATTGCAGCCGTCGCCTATGTTCTTTGCAATCTGTCGGCAGCGTCCCGCGCAGTTGCCGGCGGCAAAGACGCCTTCCATGCTTGTCATGTTATTGTCGTCTATGACCAGCGTATTATCCTTTATCTCTAGACCTAGGTTAGCCGCAAAATCTAAAGCTCCAGCAGAACCGCAGGCCATAAATATTCCGTCAAATTCATGCGATGTCCCGTCTTCCATTATCACTTTATCTATGAATTTTTCACCATGTATCTCGCTCACTTTTCCTATCATTGTCTTTATCCTGTATTTTGTGATTTCTTTGTCGAACGCGTCGGAGAATTTAAAAGTAGAATCGTTAGCTATTATTGTTATGTCTTTCGTATACGAAAGCGCTTCTATGGCATCCTCTGCTGCGTGGTCACTGTTACCTATGACAACAAGCCGCTTATTCTTGTACATAGCGCCGTCGCATGAGATGCAATAATGAACTCCGCGCCCTATGAATTTTTCCTCGTTCTTGATCCCGGAAAACTTTATCGGCGTGCCTGTAGCGATTATCATCGAGTGGGCGTGTAAATCAAGCCCGCCGGACGTCTTGATAGTGAATGCTTTCTTGCCTGCTGATTCGGTAACTGTTGCGTTTACAGCCTCTTCTTTCACAAAGGAGACTCCGAATTTCTTTGCGTGTATGATGCCCTTGCTAAGCAACACCGACCCGTCTATGCCTACCGGGAATCCAAAAAGATTTTCAACATGCTTGGCAAGCTGTGCCTGGCTTTTCTCCGGCAGTCCAAGAACTGCTGTCTTCAGCTGGGCGCGTCCGCAAAATACTGCGGCTGATAAACCAGCCGGTCCACATCCGACTATGACAACATCATATTCATCGATATATATCGCCCCATTTTGCTACGTCATTATCAGTTGCTTCTCTTATAATTACAGGCATTCCATTATATCTTCCATGGGTCAGCACATAGTTGGTTGACGGTTTTACGTCAAACGGATCGTCCAGCTTTTCGTCTGTTCTGACCAGGCTTACTGAACAATCAGTTGCATGGTTTTCCATTCTTCTCAGAAGTTCCTGCGGAATTTTCGGATTTTTGGCAGCGCGTCGGGCCATTTCATGGAGTCTGTGGTTATGAGACCTGTCGTCCAGCCCTTCGAAATATTCTATGACAGGCCAGTCGTCACCCAGGCCTTCTGTACCAATTAAATATGCAAGAGTTGGAAATGGAAGAAGCATTTCTGATGATCTTACAGTTATGCTAGTATCGTTTCTTGAATTCAAGGCAAGCTTTCCCTTCCATTCTCTTGTCTTATCGCTGTGCGGGTAATCGTCCACGCAATCGCAGGTTGCTATATATCTCTGTTCAAGAGGGTTAAGGACTATCTTCCTGTCGAAATAAAGTGGAGATCCCATTATATTCCCCTCTCTTCTGCGGTAATGAAATACGCACCTGCGAGCACAAGAGCTGATCCGAATAACTGTATCAGAGGTGCCGGCTCGCCAAGGAATAATATACCAAGCATAAGCGATACGACGGGCGCTATAAGCAGCAACGTCGCCGCTTTCGAAACGTCTATCAGCTTTATTGCCCAGTAATACGTCAGGACGTAGCCGAACAACAGAAGCGTAGAGATTACTATGTTAATCAGCTGTTGGCTGCTCAGCGCTAGAAGCGCGTCGGTTTTTCCCATCAGTATTACGGCGCCGAATAGTATCAGTCCGCCGAAAAACATTCTCGAAAAGGAGACAATGAAGTTATTTTCGCCTCTAATCATCGCCTTCTTTGCAATCACGTTCTCGACGCCCCAAAGGAAAGCGGCAGCAAGCACGAGAAGATCGCCCAACTGCGGGTTAGACCACATCTCTGCAGGCGAGATTGCTGATGAATATATAAGATATACACCAAGGAACATCACGGCAATAACAGCCGCTGTTTTTTTCGTCAGTTTTTCACCAAGGAACAGGAAAGCGAGTATCGCCGTGTATATCGGAAGCGTCTTGTGCAGGAATGCTGCGTGACCGGATGTAGTTAGCTGAAGTCCCGTGAAATAAAGCAGGAATGCTGCGGCTCCGCCGATTACTGCTATGCTGGCAAGGTACTTCCAGTCAACTGTGAAAAGCTGTTTTTTCTTTCCACGATTCATCCAGAGAGTTAATGCCAAAAATAGCAAACCAATAATTATTGCGCGAACTGCTGTGAAAACAGCCGGGTCAGTTTTGACTATGAATATCTTGTTCGCAGGTATTGCTATTCCGCTCAATACAGCCGTGCATAATACCAATAAAATTCCGAGATTTTCCTTCTTCACTAAGCCACCTTCAGTTTTATTTTTTGCGCCTTCATTTTTTCCGCAGTTTCTTTGTCAATAACTTCAACAACAAAAGACCAGTGAATCGTGACCAAGTCACCGTTCTTTACGCGGCAGTAGTCAGTACGATATTTCTTTAGACCGGCGGAACTATTTACCATCGCGAAACCATCTTCCACCGAAACAACCATTCCGGAACGAATCCGGCATGCCTGCGGGTCGAAATCGCCCATTTCTTCGTACCGCTTGTCTATCATTCTGTCATGTTCGAACAAATAATATTGCCTGATAATTTTCTCGCCGATTTCTTTCTTTCCTGTATCAATTGCAATCAAGGAGCACGCAGAAAATGCCACCTTGAAAATTTTCTCGGCATTCTTCGGGATTACTGCGTTATTCTTGACTGCTTCAATAAGTCTATTAATATATTCTTTGGTTACTGACCCTCTTTTTACAAGCGTGCCTGCACATGGCAATGCATATTTCATGAAAAGCAGGCGGCTTTTCTCCTCTATTTCCATCTACTTCGTCTCCGCCGAATCGTAGCTCATTTTATACCTCACAGTTCAGCCTTTTCGACTGCCATGCCGGAGGCGCAGTAAACATAATCGCCGACAATTACCTTCACGAGATCTATCCGTACTTCGGAGGGTTCCCCGTTTATCTCAACAACTGCCCTGTTGCCGACAATCTTCAGAATCTTCCCCGGAGTAGTTATGCACATTATGTAATTACTTCTTCAGACTTGCTTATAAAATTACGTAAAAATCACGAAACCGCCTAAAAGTTATAGTTAAATCGGTAAAAATCGTAATATGTTTATTACCGATTTCACATATAGTTCCCAGAAAGTAATATTTGGGGTGTTTTTCTGGAGAACTATAAGCTTTAAAACTTAACCTCCCAAAGGAGATATGTTCTTATGGGTTTTATAATTTGCAATTAGACCGAAGAACAAAGTGGTAAAATATATGTTCAAGTAAACTTCTTTTGGAAAGAAGTTTAATCAAGAAAGTGATAAAATGTTCAAGATATTAACAGTAAAGGACGAAGTCAGGGTACCGCCAGTAAAATTCGGCTTAGAGCTGGATCAGGCAGTCAAGGAGAGTTTGCAGGAACAGGTAGAAGGAAAGATGAACGCAGACATAGGCGTGTTCCTGGTAATTACCGAAGTACTGAACGTTGGCGACGGAAAGATCGTACCAGAAGACGGGGCAATATTCTACCAGGTCGAATTCAAAGTTCTTACTTACAAACCTGAAGTGAATGAAATAGTAGTCGGCGAAGTTGTCGACATAACAGAATTCGGCGCTTTCACGAGAATAGGGCCGGTTGACGCATTAGTGCATGTAAGCCAGATAATGGACGACAAGATATCTTACGACGCAAAGAACGCAGTATTCACGGGAAAGAAAACGGGATTCAAACTCAAAGAAGGAGATTTGATAAGAGCCCGTGTGGTTGGATTGTCTCTGGGCAAGGGAAGAAGCAAAGTATCACTTACGATGAGGCAACACGGGTTAGGGTCAATGGACTGGATCAATAAGGAAAAGAAACAGAAGAAGTGATGTTATGGTAAAGAGAGCCTGTAAAACTTGCAAGAGAATATTGAAAGGCACTACATGCCCGGTATGCAAAACAAGCAACATAACGACCAGCTTCCAGGGCATAATAGAGATATTTGATGTTGACTCGGAAATCGCTAAAAAGCTTGGAATAACGGCACCGGGCCGGTATGCTATAAAAGTATAATATACAAGGTGAAAAAATGAAACTAGAAGTTCGAAATGAGACATACAACAGATTCATGAAAAGAAAAGAAATAGACATTGTAATTGAGCATCCGGAAGAGTCAACGCCTTCGATGGCACAGGTTCAGCATCTGATAGCAAAACATCTCAATACTTCTATAGAAAAAACAGAAATCAAAACGATATATACTTCCAAGGGCAGCCCGTATTCGCTATGCACGGCATTCGTATGGGACAACAAGACCGTAAAAGATCATGCTAAGAAAGAAGAAAAGAAGGAAGGAGCTGAATAATAATGGCAAAACCACCAGAAGCACCGGTTGTGGAAGAGAAGAAACCGAAGAAGGAAAAGAAGTCACAGAAGGAAAGACCACACTCAAAGAAGAAACATGCAAAAGTGCAGGTATGGAAGCTCTACAAGGTCGAAAGCGACAAATTAACGCGCAAAAATGAGCAGTGCCCGCGATGCGGCTCGGGAACTTTTTTAGCCAAGTTCAAGACACGCAAGTACTGCGGAAAATGCGGCTGGTCTCATATCACCAAAAGCTGATTCTAAGTTTTATATAACTTCGTTATAAATTAATGTGATATGAAGGAAAAACTTGCCAGGGATTTCACACACATAATCCCGAACATAAAGGGACTTTCTGAGAAGCAGCTCACGCAGCACATGACTCTTTATCAGGGATATGTAAAGAAATTAAACGAAATAGAACAGAAACTGAAAGAAGTTGACAGGAGCAAGGCCAATTATTCGTTCGGGGAGTATAGCGAACTAATGCGCAGGCGCGTTGTTCCATTCAACGGGACATTTTTGCATGAAGTTTATTTTGATAATTTAGAACCTGTAGGAGAGCCGGAGAAAGACATAACGCGGCTGCTTACGGAAGAGTTTGGCTCAATGGACAAATGGAAAGAAGACATGAAAGCAGCTGCAATGTCAACACCGGGCTGGGTATTGCTCACATGGGACCAGACGGAACATAAATTAAAGCACTGGATAATGTATGAACACCACATTGGATACCCAGTTTTCAACAATCTGGTTCTTGCTTTAGATTGCTGGGAACATGCATTCATGATCGACTATGGAATAGATAAAGCGTCTTACCTCAAGACTTTCATGGAAAACATAAACTGGGAAGTTGTGAACGCGCGATTCAACGATATACTCAAACATTCCAAAGAGATGGACATATCAAAGTAAAAATTCCTTTTTATTCCATGTACCCAATTTATTGTAATGAAAAAACTAGTCTGCTTTGACTTTGATGACGTCATAGTCAACAACAGAGTATTTCTAAAGCTACCTTTCCTTAGAAAAAAATTCAAGGCGTTTGAACTTGGCATTGATTACATGAAGGGTTCTCTAGACCCGAAACAGTTCAACGTCTTCGCAAATCATCTGATGAAGCAGGTAGAGGGAATGCGGGCTGAATTTATAATACGGCTGCTGCTGAGGATGCGGCTGAGAAAGGGTGTCAAGGAAGTATTCAAGACCCTGCACAGACGAGGCTACAGGATAGTCATAGTCAGCGTGAACGACGAGACTTTTATCCAGAGATATTTGCACAAACACAATCTGGACCAATACGTTTCACATATTTACGCCGCGAAATTCGGCATAAAGAACGGCAGGCTGACAGGAAAAATAGACGGCGAGGTAATACGCACCGAAAAGGTAGGAATTATTCCGATAATCGAAAAAAGGTACAAAATAAAACGCACTGAAGTAATTTATATCGGCGACGGGCTTACTGATCTTCCCATGATGAAAAGGGTGAATCACGGAATATTGTTCAATCCGAACCCGATTACTAAAGTGGAAGTATTCACCGACAGGAAACTAAAGGAAAAAGAAGAGAAAGGGCAGCTATTTCTTGCAGAAGGTACAGATCTCAGAAAGATAATGAAATTTATCGATTAATCCCGTGCTTCACGAAAATTACGATACCAAGATGCTATATATTCTGATAGCGGACTGATGTGAGCCAATCTCATTTTTATTTCATCGGCTCTGACATCATTGTGCAAATAGTTCGTTGCGATATCAAGCTGCTCTTTGAGATAGCTCATATCGTGTCCATAGTTGGCAATCCCAAGTGGAACGCACAAAATAGCTGCGCCCGCCACTTTCAATCCTGTTTTCGCATGTTCCAGGATTGTCATTTCAACCAACATATGACTGTTTATCTACATTCATACCCTTCAGGCCGCCAAGACCTTTGGCACCTGCGCTGGCGCCGGCGCGCATCTTGATCAGGTGGTCTTTATACTGCTTCCATGTGCGTTTTGCCAGATCGCCGCGTAAGACTTTTACAACTATCATTCTAGGGCCGGTAGGCGTTTGTGTGTAATCAACCAAAACAACATCCTGCTGCTTTATTGCCTTGCTAAGGTGAGGATCGATACCGACTGTTATCAGATTCTCGTCCCACATGTCCAGAAGAGCCTGCGTGCTGTTGTCAAACGCGACTATGCCCTTGTCTTCACCTGAGAACAATTCCATTACTCTACCCACATGGTACATAACAAGAATCATGGTGCAAAAGTTTATAAAAGAAGCAATCATCACGCGAAGAACAACTCCCAAGACCAAGGATTAAGTTGTTCTTGCGTCTAGAATTCCACTAATAATAGTCGTTTAAAAACGTGGAATTCTTAGAGTTATCTATGATATGTCTCGGAATAGAATCAACCGCGCACACGTTCAGCGTAGGTATTGTAAAAGACAAGGAAGTGCTTTCAGTAGCGCGCGACATGTTTGTGCCAGCGCAGGGCGGGATAAATCCGATTGATGCCAAAAATCATCACGAAAAGGTTAAAGACGCAGTTCTGGAAAAAGCATTACAAGAGGCGAAACTTTCTCTGGAAAATATAGACATTTTTGCTTATTCAATGGGACCGGGCCTGCCGCCGAGCCTCAAGGTAGGCGCGCAATTTGTAAAGCAAATTGCTGGCAGCAAACCTATCATAGAAGTAAACCACGGCGTTGCTCACATAGAAATCGGACGGCTAATGACAGGCGCACACGATCCTATAATTGTATATGTTTCAGGCGGCAATACACAGATAATCGGATATGCTGCCGGCCGCTATCGCGTGTTCGGCGAGACGCAGGACATACCGATAGGAAACGCTATCGACGTATTCGTGCGCGAGACGTACGGGAAAGGACGCAAGGCGGACAGCTTTGGGGGTCCTATACTTGAACGTGAGGCGGAGGGCGGACACTATGTAGAACTTCCATACGTTGTCAAAGGAATGGATTTATCGTTCACAGGTATAATGACTGCGGCAATACAGAAATACAATGGAACGAATTTCAAAGACCTTGCTTTTTCTTTTCAAGAAACCTGCTATGCGATGCTTACTGAGGTCACGGAACGCGCGTTAGCGCATACTGGCAAGAAAGAAGTAATGCTTGTCGGAGGCGTTGCTGCATCAAAACGATTTAGCGAGATGGTAGAGAAAATGTGCGAAGAGCGCGGGGCTAAAGCGTTTGTCGTTCCGAAAGAATATTCGGGAGATCAAGGCGCGATGATCGCGTGGACAGGCCTGCTCGCGCACAAGCACGGACAAGCTCCTACGGAAAACCCTGACTTCAACCCGCAGTGGCGGACTGACCAGGTTGACGTCCTATGGATGTAATTTAAGAACTTTTTGGTCATCAAGCTAATTGCGATTATAATGGAATACGTATTGAAAGGCAGACTTGCAGAAGATGGTCAGACGATGAGTTTTCCCATCTTAAGAGACGGTGAATTAAGGCCATGGTTTAGGGCAGATTACCATGTGTATGGTAGACTTCAGAATTACAACACAAATGCAAATCTTCTGTATCTAGCTGTTCCAGAAAACGTGACAATAGAAGCCGGTGAGAGAACTGTTCCGGTTCCGTTCAAACAAAAAGGCCAGATTGTTGATGTAAGGAGAATAACTGTTTCCGGACCTTCTTACAGGACTGACGGATTAACGCTTGTAAAAATTCATCCCAATATA
>CAYITT010000010.1:0-9644 GCA_964366275.1 uncultured archaeon | reverse complement strand
CTCGTGCCTCACGACGAGATTCTTCAAGAAAACGACGCGCTTGAGCTGATAACTGTCATTTCTGGTGGCTAATATGGAATGCGAGTGCGGAAAAACTGCCGTTTACCTGAGAAGGAATGAAGGCAGACACTACTGTGGCAGGTGTTTGACAAGGCAGGTTGAAAGAAACTTTCTCAAGGCTGTGCGAAAAGGTGCTCTGGTCAAGCCGGGAGACGTAATTGCGGTTGGCGTAAGCGGCGGGAAAGACTCGATGGTTTTACTTCATTTGATGAAAAAGCTCGCGAAAAAGGTCCCGATAAGGCTTATTGCAATAACAATCGACGAAGGTATTGCAGGCTACAGAGACAGAAGTATTGATGTCGTGAAAAATTACACGGATGTAAATGGCATAGAACATCATGTTTTCTCGTTTGAAAAAGAGATCGACTTCAAGATAGATAATCTAAGCAAACAGGAAAAGCATTGCACGTATTGCGGCGTTTTCCGAAGGTATCTGCTCAACAAAAAATCCCGTGAACTGGGCGCAGGAAAGCTGGCTGTGGGGCACAATCTGGACGACGAGGCTCAGAGCGTGCTCATGAATGTTATGAGAGGCGACATGAAGAGAATGCAGAGACTGGGCCTTCCTTCGGACGACAGTAAATTCTCAAAGAGGATAAAACCTCTGAAAAATGTGCCAGAAAAAGAAATTGTTGCGTACGCACTGATCAATAACATACCCTATTTTGACGGCGAATGCCCTAACTCTTTCAATAACCAGAGGCGCGACGTGCAGACGCTTGTGAATGACATGGAAAACAAGTATCCAGGCACCAAAAACAACATAATCAAATTCTACGGCAGAATCAAACCAAATTTAACAGAAGAAGGTTTGTTAACTCATTGCATAAGATGCGGAGAGCCCGCTTCGCAGGATATCTGCAAGGCGTGCGAGCTGCAGGAAAGGATAAAAGGTAGTCAGACACAATAGATGGCTTATGAAAGACGAAAAAGTATATGAAAGAGAATCAAGTGATCAAAAGGATCATAGAGACGGTAGGTACGATCTGGCAGCAATTTTACAGGCTTACGGGCTTGAAAACGTAAATCCGATATGGGTCAGCCCAAGAAGGCTCGTGCGCCTCAGAGAACCTAAATGTTAGTAGCTCCGGCCAAATCAGAGCTCACGAAGGTATCGCAAAGGACACCAACTTAAGACGTGGTCTTAAGCTTGAGATTCTCCTTGGCCAGAACAATTAATCCATTACTCTGGTTTTGTATTTAAAGTTTGTCCAAGATGGCTTTGGACTGCTTCATTAAATCCTTAATATTAAGCAATTTGGGCTTTTCCCGCAACAGGTCGTTGAGGGTTATTATCTTCTTCCTTACCAAAAGTCTGTGGACAGATGGATCCGTCTTCAATACTGTTACAGGGAGTACTTTCTTGCGTTCTATCAGACCTTCCAGCGAAAAAGGTTCTTGATACTTCCAGCCTGTTAACCGGATGCCAATGCCTTTTGCGTACTGTTTTGCATGGTCAGAAAATTTTGTGTTGGTGACAATCCATGCCTCATCCGCCTTTACATTGTTGTTTCCAACCTTTGCGCCTTCTGCTATGTCGCGTAGACGAGATTCAACCTGAAGGCAGATGCCTAGACCAGTGAATCTGTGAGGATTGAAATGCCGCTTGCATTCGACTATGAACGTTTTTTCCTTCGATGCTATTATGTCCACCTGATGCTCGACGTATCTTCCGAGTACCAGCCTGTTCCACGCACATTTATAACCGTCTGCCTCAAGGACCTTTTTTATGTACAACTCAAACGTTGTCGGATCCAGATTCGCCACGGCTTCTCTCAGCAGGAAAAGAGTGGCATTACCTGCCGCGTCAAGCTCGTCCGCAATGAAAACATAAAGCTTGTGTGTAGAAACGTCTTCTCTGAAAGTTTCGCGCGCTTTTTTGACTATGGCTCTTGCTGTCTCCGGAGTCGCACCTGATCGCAGGCAGGTCTGGATAATTTTTTCGTCGTTAAACGCCTCTTTTCGTCCGTCTGCTTTTATTACGAACATCATAACACACTCAGTATTTTTGACATCGGGTTGGCTGTTATGAACCCTTCGGCACAGCTTTTTTCATCATATTTTCCATGCAGTTCATTGTCATCATCCTCACAATCGTAAAGCAAAAATGGTACCGGACCGAAGTCGTGCTCGCCTGTTTTTGAATCAGTTATATGGTCGCATATTACAGACAAGTAGACGGAACGGAGCTTCAATAGCTTAGAAAAAACTTCCCTGTCAATCTTTTCTATGTACCTGACTTTGCCGCTAAAGTCTTTGTCATGGGCGGCTGTATCTGCGCCGTTTATATGAAGTACGAGGAAATCGTATTTGTCTATCGCATCGATTATCTTTTTTACGCGCTGCGGCAGGTCATCCTCCGCCTCCGTCAGCGGAGACTCCAGTATATCTATACCAAGATACTTTGCCATGCCGAGCACTATATTTACCCCGCTCAAAACACATGCACGCATCTTGTATTTCTTTGAGAAGGGCTCGACGGTTTTCTTTGACCCTGCGGAGCGCAGCAAAATAAAATTAGCAGGCTTTTTCCTTGTCTTGTTAACGCTATGCTTCGAAAGCAGCTCTGCAGATCTTTCAATAAACTCATTCAATATTTTGGCTGTCTTTTCTCCTGATGAGTGAAGAGCCCGTATTTTCTCCGCCTTCGAACTGATGTCCTCGTCCGTTACATGCTTGTTGAGCCCTTTGCCAGTCAGTATCAAGACTATGCGATGGCCGATTAACCGGTGGACCTTTACGCATACGCCGTCAATTGACGGTATGCTTTTGTTTATGTGTTCAGTTAGCTTGTCAAGGCCGGTATGGTCGCGGCCTGCTCGCCTGTCAATTATATTTTTTTTATTATCTACAGTTGCAAAATTTCCACGAAGGCATATCGAATCAGTGCCGGGCTTCAATCCCAGACCCAGTGCTTCCAGATAACCGCGGCCTGGTTCGTCCTCATAAGAATAACCTAAAATTTCCAGCGTTGCGACGCTTGACATGCTTCTCTTGTTATACGCAGGCGCGTAAGGGCCGCGCCACAGACCACAATGACTGTTAGATGCGAGCATATCCAGGTAGGGTTTTTTAGCAGCCACAAAAGCGCTCTTACAAGACTGACGCACTTCGTGCGTCGTACAGGGCTCCGCGCCGCCGTCGATAATAACAAGAATCATTTTCTTCTTCATATTTTCATCTCAAGCACAGTCGAACCGTTCTTATTTTTTCATTATTACCATTGTTGAACAAACTACTTTTGTTTCAAGGACATCATTTTCTTCTTCTTGTTTCTTTATGTAGTTTTCAAAAAGTCTGATTTTATCTGGATGCTTTTCAATTAATTCATTGCATCTTTTTTTAAGGTTTGCAAATATATAATCATCTGAATTTTTTATTTCATCTTCTTTAATAATTACTTCATCAAGCAACCGCATCCCCGCTTCGCTTATTTGCTTAAGAATAGTTGATTTTTTTTCCATCAAGGAATGTGTAAAACTACTATCATCTTCGATATAGCCATCATCAATGATAATAATTCCATCTTGTTTAAGACATTTTGAAAGAGTCGTAAGTGTTGAATAATAATCTCCGAAAACCGGTCCAATAGCACCAACGATAATAATATCAAAATCTTTTAATTCTTTTACGCTTTCTCGAATATCTCCCACTTCAAATCGACATAGTTTTTCAACTCTATATTCTTTCGCTTTGTTATTAGCCTCTTTAATAAATTCTTTAATTGCATCAATACCAACACAATTACATTTAACTTCTTTTGCAAGTCTTACCGAAACCGCACCTTTCCCGCACCCTAAGTCAAGTAATTTGAGGTTAGAAAAATCTTTCTTGTACTTACGAATTAATTTAATGATTACTTCTGGTGACGATCCTATCTCCCAAATATCTTGAAGTATATAAGGTAAAAATAGAAATAGTTCTTTATCGGAACCATCCATAGAAATAACTACACTTTCTTCTAAAGTCTTCATATTTTTTCCACCAGCATGCTACGCTTTCCAGAGAGGGTGTTGTATATCTCTTTTGTCTTTGCAACCTTTACGGCAGCGTTTAGCTTGTAGCTTTTTTCAGCATATATAGTGAACAGAACGTCGCCTTTCTTTACAGAATCGTTTATTTTCTTGTTCAGCAGTATTCCCGCGCCCTTGTCATTCGGGGTTCCTGCCGCCTGGCATATTTCCACAAGGGCTCTGTTGCTGATTCCTGAAACTATTCCACTGGCTTTTGATTTGACTTTGAACGTGTGAGGACCTACCTTGATATCGTCGGGTTTTATTTTTGGATTGCCGCCCTGCGCATCTATTATTTCGCGAAGCTTTTTTTCCACCTTTCCTTTCCTCATCAACTCTTCAGCAGTCTTCTGATTACCTTTTCCAACCATTCCTAGCAGAAGTCCGGCTATAGAAGTTGCCTTGTCTATCAGATCCTTGCTTCCAAAGTCGTGCAGCGTAAGAAGTACTTCCTTCGCTTCGAGGCCCGGACCCATTGCGTAACCGATTGGCTGGTCGCCCCTTGTTATCCCGCAGTCGACTTTTATCCCAAGGCTTTTTCCGAGCTCAATAAAATTTCTTGCAAGTTTCTCTGCCTCTTCTTTATTTTTCATCTTTGCCCCAGGTCCGGTTGGTATATCTATCACAAGATATTTGCAGCCGACTGATTTCTTCTTGGACATCACGGAAGGAAGAAGGAGCGGATCAAGATCAAGCGGATGTTCGATACGTATGAATAAATCATCAGCAGGGGCAAGATCGACAGCGCCGCCCCACACAAGACATCCACCAGTTTTCTTTACGACTTTCTTTATTTCTTCGTAACCAAGATTTACCGGGGCGAGAGATTCCATCCTGTCGGCAGTTCCGGCGGGAGAAGTTATGGAACGCGAGGAAGTCTTCGGTATAGTCAGCCCTGCTGCGGCAATTATTGGCACGACAAGCATTGACGTCTTGTCGCCCGGCACGCCGCCTATTGAATGTTTGTCCACTACGGTACCAGAGAATTTCAAGCTCCTCCCAGTAGCTATCATAGCCTTAGACATTCCTATGCTTTCGTTCAGCGTCATACCATGAATATGCTACGCAGTGATAAACGATGCTATCTCCACCTCTGCAAGGTTGCGTGCAATAACATCTTCTACTATTGCTCTTAGCTCCTGATCGTTGAGTTCTTCGCCTTCGACTTTTTTCTTTATGAAATTATGGCTCATCAGCGAGCGCAACGGTTCGACGTCTACCGTGTCGTTATTCTTCAGCTTCAGAATACGCGATATCTCATCGTACACGAATATGTTTCCTTTTTTTACAAGATTTTTCGATGTGTCAATAGTCGCCGTTATCTTTCTCGGTCCTTTCTTTATCACTACCTTGTCGAGGGGATGAAGCCCGAGTTCCAAAGAGTCTTTACCGTTAAGTATGGCTATTGATTTTCCGCCCGCATCGAGGCTCGTTTTCCTGGCTTTCATTTTCATTTAATCACAAAAGTTTCTTTATCTGCGCCGGTTTAAGTATACCCTTCTCCGTTATCACAGCAGTAACGAATTTCCATGGTGTTATATCAAAGGCGGGATTCATTATTTTCGCTCCCTTGATTTTTTCGATTTCTTCAGCAGGTCTCTGCTCCATAATGAATTTTTTCCTTCTGTCAATAGTAAACATTGATGTGAGGACAAAAAATGGTTTCCCATTTTCCTTTGCTTCATGTGCGATCATGTGAGTTCCGACCTTATTCACCACACCTTCTTTTCGTAATGCGTCCGCGCCCACCATGACTATATCTGCCCTGCTGATTGCGTCAGCAACTGCGCTATCGACTATGAACGTAACAGGAATTTTTTTGGCAATAAGCTCTTTCGCAGTTTTCACGCCCTGATTCTTTGGCCTGGTCTCTGTTACTATGACATCTCTTACATGACCCCGATTCTTTACAAGCGCCGCGATTTCAAAAGTAGAATGGCAGTGCGTAAGCACTGTTGTTTTCTTCAGGAATATTTTTTCTGAATTGGCAGCAACCTTTGCTTTTGCTCCTTCAATCTCTTTTATGACTTCCCTAATTTCCGCGGCGTTCCTTTCTTTCTTCACTCTATCTATCGAATTGTACAAAACCACGGCAGTCGGCCTTGCTTTGAGCAGCCTCAGACACTCTCTATCGAACTCTTTTCCAAAGCCGTGTTTTGAAGAAAATTTCAACAGATATTTCATTGATTCAAGAGCGATGGTTGATGCGCTCTGAACTTTCAAGGCTTTTACGTTGTCAATAAAACCCATAATATACTATAACGCTAGCCGGGATATAAGTCTGTCTTTATAAGAATTCGATTCATTTATAAAAATGCTATTTGAATCGAAAGACGAAAAAGTAGAAAAACTCGAGAAGAAGATACAGGATCTTGACAGAAAGATGGATTATAACATCAAGCGAATGAACGAAAGCCTCGACACACTAAACCAGATAATAATTCATCTGGAAGCTGATAACAAAAAACTTCGCGATGAGAAAGGGTTTCTTCTGGAGCGCAACAAGAAACTGCTGAGAAGAGTGCCGGTTCCGGACCTTTCAACGGAGATCAGCAACAGGTTCGTAAGTCCCGCTAAAAATACCATAAAAGAAAACATTGAACTCGTAAAGATGGTCACGAAAGAGGGATTTGTAGAAATAAAAGATCCGGAAGAGCAGAAGAGAGAGTACAGAAAAAATCCTGCCAAAGTACTGAAAGATCATATAATCAACGGGGAGAAATTCAACGACGGCAAGTCTGTTGATAGCCTATTTGAAATAATAAGCAAGGACGGCAGCTTAAGAAGCGACGAGGCGGCAAGACAGATGAATGTTCATGACATACAGATACAGGAATGGGCGAAGATACTCGAGGAAAATGAGATGATAGAGATAAAGAAACTGCCCTTCGGAAAAATAGAATTAGTGAAGCTGTAATTATTTACACACGGCACAGTTGTCGACTTTGTGGAATTCGTCCAGATCTTTTATAAGGCCGCTGTCTATGACTGTTTTTGATATTGTGCACATTTTTCCCCCGAGCGTCGAAGGGGTTATCTGTTTTGAGTAAAGCTGCCCGGCAAGTTCCTTTATCTGGTCGTTTACCGCCTTGTTATCAAGAATATAGCTCTTTCCACGCAGCTGCCGGAGATATTGTGAAACAGCGGGCTGGCTGACGTTAAGAAGTTTTGCAACTTCACCCTGATTCAGGTTAAAGCCTGTTATCAGTTCTTTTGCCAGCGATGCGCGAAGAGTAGGCAGAATATCATTTACAACTACTTCACAAATAATCTTCATGTTTTCACTTGGTTAAAGACTTTTTAAATTCATTGCACCTTTCCAGTGCAGACGGCTGTATCCTTGTTACTTGCAATTCCATCAACTATGTCGTAAGCTATAGATATCTTGTAACGGAAAGTGTCGTCCGTTTTCTTGTTTGTCGGGTCTTTGCCGGAGGGTATCATAACCCGTTCCCCTGATTTGACGTCAACCGGCTTGATTCCAAGGTCATTTCCCTCAAGCGTCAGAGACGTTATCTTGACATCTCTCACACCATTTAAAATTTCTATGGAATACTCGTTTTCTGCGAGCTTGTGGTCAAGGAAAAGGAAATACTGAAACCCCCTGCATTCAGAACGTGTTTCCAGGCCCGGCAGTAACACAATCACAAGGGCGGCAATTATGACAACAGCGACAAGCACTATCCACAGATGCTTGATTACTATATCAGGATCGTACTTCATAACTATTCCTCTAGGCGGAAAGCCTTAATTATTGCATAAGTAAAGGCGCCGCCGAGCAATGTAGCGAACAAAGCAAGAAACTGCAACGTAAACCACACTGCCAAAGCAGTCATGACTGGCATCCACCTTACATATGATTCAAAAATAGGCGACGCCTGAACGAGCTGTTCTATCTGGCTGTTAAGAATGTCTTCAGGAATGATTTCTGCTCCTGGGACAGACAAGGCTATTGACTTTGTAATGTCCACAAGCTCCTTCTTGAAAAGCGACGAGTAACTTGCCTGCTGAGACATTACCACAGCAAAAATCCCTACAGACATAAAAATCGCCAGAAGCAGAAACATCTTTCCGATAGTATGAGAGCCGACGCGGAAAGTAACCCAGCGCTTCAGTTCTTTTTTGTAAGCATTTGCAAGGCTTCCTGAGAAAATACATGATACAAGAACAGAGGCTGCAAGAAAAGCTCCCCACATAGACTGGAAAAGTACAAGTGCAGCTATAGCACTCGGGATGCCTGTAAATTTTCCTGCAATATCGTCGGAATAATATCCGTGTGCTGCCAACACGGATAATCCAAGAACATAGAAAATAATTGCTACAAACAAAAGTAGGAACGGCTGGAATACCAGACCGATCGCATCAAGCGTGCCTGTGCCCGTTGTCTGGGTCAATATAGCGCGCAAGAAATAACTCTGGATATTTATGATACTTGAAGATGAAAAGCCGCTGAACTTAATCAGCAAAAAAGACACCAAGAAAGATGCGAACGCGGCAGCGCCGAAAATCATGTCAGTTCTTTTTAGCTTTACGTGCATTATCCAGTCTCCTCTTTATTTTTTCCACAATCGTGTTTTGCTGCTCCGCGAGAAGCTCGTACATCGTTTTCTTCTGCCCTTCTTTCGGCGGCAGTAAAATATATGCGAGGAAAGCAATTATAGCAACTGCCACGACGCCGTACACAATCCACATCGGGTCGAGCTTGAACTTTGTCTGCTCATCAAGCACAACAAGTTGAGCAGACGTTTCATCCATCAGCGCTTTAGCTTCGGCTATTAATTGAGCAGCCCTGGTATAATCCTTAGATTCTATAAAATCTCTTGCAGATGTGAGTTTGCTCTTTGCGCTCAGGAACTTTTCCATAACTTCTGAAATGTTTGCCCCGCGACTTTGCAGATCATCTATTTTGCTTGCAAGGGCATTGAGCTGTATTGTATAATTATTAAGATCAGGTATAACTGTTTGATTTGCAGACTGCTCGCTCAATGTAACGCTAACAACGAATGACTTTGAAGATGATATTATTTCTGCAGATGACGCCGTTAAGGTTGTTGTATACAAATTTGCTGCCGTATTCGCTGAGGGGTTGAAAGTTACAGAAAATGATGCTGTATTATTCCTAAGTATTGATGAAATTTTTACAGGACTCACCGAATACCAGATGATACCAGAAAGTGAGAGTGTTACATTATTGAGAGTCTTGTTTCCGGTATTTTTCACAACGATTATCTTAGTCTGCGATGTGCCCTGCACTAATTCGAAATCTGTCGGATATGCTGTAATTGTCAAAGATGGAATTACTGTAGAAGTGGTATTAGACCCGATTCCACCAGAGCCAGTTCCTGTGCCGCTGCCAGTTGGAATTGAGCAACTTCCAGCGGCGTCGTCGGGCGTGCACGAATAACCAGATGCACATGTTTTCAAGACAGACCAATTATTGGCATCGCAAGTTCTGTAAGTATTGTTTGCTGTCGAATTGTAATCACAAACTGTTCCGCTGTTTGCGAATAAGTACAGGTTTGAAGTGTCTGGCGAATGATAGCAGTTCGTCGAAGTTACATTGCACCAGCC
>CAYITT010000009.1:0-9698 GCA_964366275.1 uncultured archaeon | reverse complement strand
CGGTTTATTCTGATGGCGATGCGATTATAGGCAATCAAAAAGACTCGGTTCAGATAATAGAGATGGGATGCTTCTCCTGTCCTTACACTAAGAATTCGGAATCTGTACGCGTTCAGCTGATAGAAAAATACGGCGGCAACGTTTCATTCACATTCAGAAGCATGCCGATTACAACACATCCACTAAGCTTCGAACGAGCCGAAGCCGCTGAATGCGCCTTCGAGCAGAACAAATACTGGGATTACCATGACAAGCTTTTCGAGTACCAGGACGAGATAACCGTGGAAAAGCTGAAGGATATTGCCGTGGAGTTGAATTTGAATACTACACAGTTCAACGAATGCTATGATTCTCGCAAGTATAGAGACGAAGTGCAGAAAGATTACCAGGATGGTATAGACGCAGGCATATTCGCCACGCCTACTTATTTCGTAAGCGGACGGGCATTTGTAGGCCTTAAATCTTTTGCAGACTTCGAGGGTATAGTTGTAAGCAACATAGAAGGGTCGTGTTACCAATGAATGTCATAGATGATTTTCCAATCCTGCAGAAAAATTTCTCTTACATAGACAGCGCGTGCATGTCCCTGAAACCCAAGCAAGTAGTAGAAGCGATGAACAGATACTTCTACGAGTTTCCTGCGTGCGGCGAGCGTTCTTCTCACCGCCTGGGTAAGATTGTCACAGAAGAGTTTCACACTGCGCGAAAGACCGTAGCCAAATTCATCGGGGCTAAAGAGAACGAAATTCTTTTCACGAAAAACACCACGGAAGGAATAAATATCGTCGCACATGCGCTCGGACTAAAGAGCGATGACGTCGTGATAACGAGCGATAAGGAGCATAATTCCAATTTCCTTCCTTGGGCAAGATACTATCATAAGATTGTCAAGACGGAAGACGGCATGATTAATCTCGATGAACTCGAAAATACGATAACAAACAATACGCGTGTTGTATCGCTGCTTCATACATCCAACATAGACGGAATGAGTTTCCCTATTGAAGAGGCAACTAAGATAGCACATGATAATGATGCGTTGATATGCATAGATGGGGCTCAGAGCGTTCCTCACAAGGAAATAGATGTAAAGAAGCTGGATGTTGACTTTCTAGCTTTCTCAGGTCACAAGATGCTAGGCCCGAGCATCGGTGTTCTTTATGTGAAAGAGATACTTCACGACGACATGCTGCCATTTATCGTAGGCGGCGGAACAGTCCAGAATGTTATTGATGCCAAACCGAAATACCTTCCCTTCCCGGAAGCTTTTGAAGCTGGACTCCAGAATTATGCAGGAGCGATAGGACTGAAGACCGCAGTTGATTATCTGGAAAGGGTCGGCATGAAGAACATAGAGAAGCACGAAACGAAGCTCAATAAGCTGGCTACAGAAGAACTGGAAAAAATCAAGGGCCTTGATATTCTTGGAGCGAACGGCGGCATAATATCAATGCTGTTTGGTATTGATTCAAGAGAGGCTGCGATCATGTTTGATTCGCACGGAGTATTAGTCAGAGGCGGTATGCACTGCTGCCACAACTGGTTCAACGCACGGCATCTCAATGGCTCTGTTCGTGCTTCATTCTACCTGTACAATAATGAGCACGACGTCGAAAGACTTGTTGACGCCGCAAAGAAAGTTGCTGCACTGTCGTGATTTAATGATGTTCGGTTAAAACGAATTTTCTAATCTTCTCGTATTGTTTTAGCCTGTAAGGAAGGTATATATTTTTGGTAATAGAAATTTGTTTTTCGTATTGTTTGAATATTTCAGGTGTGATCAACGCTTCGAGTCTTGGTATTAATGGAATTAATTTTTCTCTGATTTCATTGTGCTGCGGGCATATTGTGAAAATGCACCAATAATAAATCCCGTCTTCTTCAATTATATCAAGTGGGAACAATCTGCAATCCAATGGCCGGTCTTGATAGAGTTGGCATCTGTTTTCTTTTGCATATTTACATGCAGTAAGATCCATGATGAATGCAATGGAACCAATTTCTTTTATTGTTTTGCCAAAATTATCCAGATGTGGATTGTATTCTTCTTTTAACAGCCACGGAAAGTAGCAGCATTTCGAACATCCGTCACATTCAGAAAAATCTATCCCTTCAAAAATTTTATACGCTTCTTGGATAATCGGCTCGAATCGAAGAATCATTCTTTTTGAATTTATTACAAACTTATTTAAATTAAGGGCTATAATTGAAAGGCCATCTGTTCAGTTCGGTAGATCGATATTTCTCGGCTATCAGACTCACGAACCTTTCCAGCAACACATCGTAGTATTCCTGCGGGATGAAATCCGGCGAGATGTCGGGCGTTTCGTTGAATCCGTCTATTAAGTACGGCACATCGTTGTTGTCAATCGCCCATTCGCACGCGTTAACATCGTAGCCTATTGTCTTGTTGAATTTTATCGTGTACTCTCTTATTTTGTCATAGATGCTGCGTATATCAGAATAGTCGCTTGCCATGTAGTGCCTTTCTGATGGTGAATATTTTACAAAGACCGGTTCTTTATTAGTGAAATAGTAGACGCGATAGAAGGATTTTGATTGTATGAATTCCTGTGCAAGCAGCACGAGTTTCATTTTTTCGGATTCATATATTCTTTTCGCTTCATCTATGTTGCTGACAATGCTAACGTAGTCCCATGCATACCCGTCGTGTGGCTTGAGGACTATCGGAAATCTTAACTGGCTGAATACAGAATCAAGATTTGGATAATCGACCTGTTCATGCACATCTATATCGGCGTTGAATTTCGGTAGAACTATTGTTTTCGGGAATGGTATACCCAGCTTCTGGCATATCGTGTATTCCGTTATTTTATCGTCACAACTCTCCGTGAAAGGGTTGCTTATGACGTATGTCCCTTTCAGCGACTCGTTCTTCATCATCGTCCTGAGGAACGGATCGGCATAGCTGGCTCTGTCGACAATGACACGGAACTGGTAGTCCAGCGGCAGTTTGGTTTCTGCAAAATGTAGAAACTCTACAGGGAATCCCCTTGTTTTGAGTATGTTGTAAGCGTCCATCAGGAAGTGGTCATCCGAATCTCCGAAAAAAGCTATATCGTTCATATTATTTTCTCTGTCCTTTGAATTTTTTTACCCAGTACATCAGGCTGTATATATCGCATTCTTTGTAATACGGATCCTTTAGCCTGTGCTGTACTCCGTGGAAATTCCTCTCTTTGGACACCTGCTCGAATATTGATTTACATATCATATAATTGTTTGTACGGCTGTTTTTGGCTGCCATTGTGAGCTCCTTGATTCTTTCCGTTGCATGTAGTGTGACCTCCAGCGCAGATTTATGAAATACGGTGCCATGACCTGTTATGACATGGTTTATTTCGAGCTTGAGCAGTTTTTTCAGGGATTTTATGAACGCGTCTCCGTCATGATAGTAGGGCACAGGAGTGGAAAAGTCTGTGTGATGGTAGTCAGGGCCCTGTGGCTGGCAAGTGTCGCCAGTGAACAGAATCTTCTTCTCTTCCAAGTAGATGCAAATGTCGTTGCCCGAAGGCGAATGTCCAGGCGTTGGCATGATTGTGTAAACAGAATTACCTAACTTCATTCTCGTAGTCTTGTTGAATTTTTTCTTCGTGCCGCTGTTTATTATCTCCATGGCAGGAAACTTTTTCTTGAAGAATTTTACATTGTGGGTATGATCCCAGTGGCTGTGCGTCAGGAAAACGTACTTTACTTGTTTTCCGGTTTGTTTTGAAAGCCGCAAAACATCTTCTCTCGTCTTTGCTTCGCATCCTGCGTCCATAAGAACGAGAAAATCATCTTCCGCGACTATTGACGCGTCTGCTGATACAAATATGTTATCAAAGATCTTCATTAATAAGAATAAGCTTCGTGTCCTAAATAGTTATTCCTGATCAGGATCGAGGTTCCATACCTCGGTTACGTTGTAGATCTGGTAGAAGTCCAGTGTGGTTTCATTTTCCTCTTTCGTAGCTTCGCATACGTGCAGCACGCTCATCACGAGCTTCAGATTGCCAAGATTCTTCTCTTCCTGGCTTCTCTTTACCTTTACTAGGCGCATTTTTTCCCCTTCTCGCCCACACCCTTTGACTCTTCACTGATTGAAATTCCTCCCGAAGGAATTTCCTTTGTGACTAGGAAATTGGGTGGCAGATAAATCGTCAGCGCCTCTAGCGCGTACGAATCATCCCGTCAGAATTATATGACAGGAATCCTATCTGCCCTCCAATCCAGCTGGCATACTGTGATCGGAAGCATTCGACGAAAAGACTAGAAACAGTCAGAGACATCACATCTCTTTTATTTCTGGTCGCGTCACTCGGCTTCATCATTCACCATTTGCCAGGTTATTGCCCGTCTTGGGAAGCGTTACAATTGCTTCCTAGACCCCTTGCGGGATTTCGCTGGCACGTAACCATAACTTGGTCGATCTTTCGATCGACCTGTTTGGTTTTCAAAAGACATCACGTCTTTTGCAAACATGGTAGACTTAGTCTACCTGTATGGGTATCCAAAGGATACCGCATAACTATGAGTTCCCGAAAGGCCGGACGCCTCTCGAAAATCATAAAAGTAAGTGAAACCCGGCGTGAGCCGGATTCACTACTTGCGTTAAGTGGACTGTATGGTCATACGACCATCCACGATAACAATGAAGGGACCAAACAGGTTTGTTCAACCACGTCTGGGTCCCGTTCCTTGGAAAAGACTACTGACTGAAGTACCGAAGGTACTTCATTTTTCGCCTTTCCATTATTAACAGGCCGAGGCACCCGATACTCTAGGCATCGAGCGTCGTTCCCGTGTAACTAATAAATCCCCGTCCCGATTTCGCTGGACGGGTCATTATTAATCCAACTGTCCAAGAGCTGCTTGGCTCAGGATGTTGTGGCATAGGCCACTACATAATAACCTCGATTCCAAGGTCATTGACGTTCTTCGCCTTGTTTGATGCAAATTTCCCTGCACCGGTTCTTCCAAGTATGTATGGCGATTTAACACCAGTTACAATTGTTATGACTTGGATTTTACCATTGAATTCTGGCGAAATTCTTGCTCCCCACATAACTGTGGCACTAGGGTCCATATGCTCTGACACGACCTCTCCTATCTCGCTGATTTCATCCAGCTTCATATCCTCGCCGCCGATAACTTGTATCAGTGCGCCGGTTGCGCCGGAGTAATCTACGTCCAGGAGCGGATGTGACAATGCTTTTGTAACCGCTTCACGTGCCCTGTTCTGTGCGTCGCTTTCACCTACGCCTATCGCGGCAACACCGCCAGCCTTCATGATTGTTCTCACATCGGCATAATCGAGGTTCACAAGCGATGGCTGTGAAATCGTTTCGGTTATTCCCTTTATCATGGTCGCAATGAGACCATCTGCAATACCGAACGCCTCTTTTAACGGTCTGTTGCCTGCCAGTTCTACTAATTTTTGGTTTTCTATCACGATAACAGTGTCGCACGTTTCTCTTAGCTTAGCAAGGCCTTCTTCTGCTTTTGTTATCCTTGCGCCTTCTATTTTGAAAGGCAACGTAACTGCTGCTATCACGATCGCGCCCATTTCTTTTGCAAGATATGCTATGACTGGCGCTGCACCTGTACCGGTACCTCCACCTAGTCCGCACGTCAGGAAAAGCAGGTCACAACCTTGTAGAACTTCTCTTATGTCGTTTTTCGACTCTTCTGCGGCTTTTTTTCCAACTTCTGGGAAACCGCCTGCTCCCATTCCTCTTGTAAGCTCCCTTCCGAGCAGGATTCTTTTGCCTGCTTTTGTAACTGCCAGATGTTTGGCATCAGTATTAGCTGCGATGGTTGAAGCACCCTCGATTCCCATTTCTGTGAGTCTGTTAACCGTGTTGCATCCGCCGCCTCCAGCACCGACAACCATGATTCTGGCCTGCTCTACGTGGAAGTTCGCTACTTCGTCGTTTATATTCATGTTAATTCCTCCAATTAATTTTGATTTAAATTATCGCTGATTCTTTTGTCCATTCGTACGCTATATAAACATTCTGCTACGTCGAAATATAATTCAGAAATTTTCTTCCGGTTGATTTGTTAAACTACTCCGTGGTTTATTGTGGTGTAAAGTAGGTTAGGGGTGGGTTTTTTCACGAAAAATTTTCTAGTGATGAAAGAACGAAAAGTATTTTATCTGGTTTTCTTCGGAAAACCGATACAGGTTGATCGAAGATCAAACCATGTATGAAAAATTGTGTTTTCCACTAAGAAAAAATCAAATATTTTATACTTACTCTTCAGTGACAGCTAGAAATAGTCGGCCGCGAAATAGCCCAGCGTTGACGAGGCCGGTATATCGGCCTTGCTTTTCAAACTCATTATAAAATCAAGCTCCTGCTTCTGGTCTGTTGTAAGTTCATCGTATTTTGTCAGTGACTCTATTACGTCTTTGATTTCATCATCAGGCGAGTTTGCTGCATTAAGCCTGCGCACAATATCCAGAAGTTCGTTGAATTTGTATTCTTCCATTGCAATCACCCGGCAGTTAATGCAAAGAGGAAAACTCTAAGATATGATTGGTGCTCAAAGAATTAATACGAATACATTTTGCAAATTGATTATTCTAGAGTAGCTATCCGTAGCTTACTTTTACAAGAAATCGTCCTGGCTGCTCGCATATTTCCTGCGATGTTATCTCGTAGCCCGTGAATTCTTTTACTGTATCCTCTATTTTTTTGTTTGTGGCAAAGTTCTGATAGCTGACTGTCTGCGCTTTCTGGCATCCGCACATTACCGAATCAACTATTGCGTTATTCTGCTGGGCCAGTGGCGAAGCCACGCACGCGCTGCTGTTAGGGCATAACGGTGACTCAACTACTACTGGCGTTGTCTTCCAGCACTGCTTGCATCCGTCGATATCAACACAGTTTTCTGTTAGCGTGCCGCCGACAAGGAAAAGTATTGCAACAAGAATTACAAGTGTCGCAACGACATAAGGTATTTCCATGAATTAGTTTTGTCTGGCGCTGAATATATAGTCCACTTTTGGACTATACAGACCAAGCTTTGCTTAAGCAATGTAAACTTAGATTTATTAGCTGCGGATCCATTTTACGAAAAATTTCTTTACTTCTTTCTCAGCTTTTTTCTCGTTCTCTAAGGAGAACTCTTTGTGCTTCAGTTTTACATGTGCAAGCTCGTGGGCAATTTTTGCAGTTAATGAAGATTCGTCTGCATCGTCTGCGAAATGTCTGTCAACCTGTATTGTTGTAATACCATTCTCTGTTTTCCATATTCCCATGAGACGGCTTTTTCCAGAAATCTTCCAGCTTTTTGGCGTAAGGTAGAAGCGGATACTGTTCGGGTCAATTCCTCTGAAATAAATTTTACAGCACCTTTTGACGATTTCCGAAAGAAAATTTGTCATAAGGATAAATAGGGAGTTTGACCATATTAATAACAATGAACAGAGAGAAGTATCCTAACTATTTTCTGATGACTTTCTTAGCTTACGGCGTTGCTTTTATTTTCTGGTTCAGTTATTTTTTTGTGCCTGCGTCGGGATTTGGCTTCGCGTATTCCGAGTTTTATATTATTTCGGCATTTCTTTTCCTGCCGATACCGCTCTTTGCACTGTACTCACAGTCGAGCAGGTTCGAGGCGTTGTGGGGGAAAGAAAATATACTGCGTTACATAATAGCCGTGTTGACAGTTATTGACATGCTTTTTGTCCTGTACATGTCTCTGTGGCTTTTGTAGAAATAAACCCAGTTCACTGGTTTATAATACTTTCTTTTGGTACGCGGTAAGCTTTTCTTTGGGAAAGAAAAGGTTCCGTTAGAATTCCAGATCCATGTCCCTTCGCGCCGGTGTGTAGTGTTCTCCGATTAGTTTTTTGCATATAGAATCCATTTCTCCGTCACTTATCTGGATCTTCGGATAACTTATCATTACATTGTCGCCGTGGAATCGCGGGACAACATGGAAATGGACATGGCTGACTAACTGGCCCGCAGCTCGTCCGTTATTTTGCAGTATGTTTACGCCTTCTGCATGCATATTTTCTTTCAGCTTGGTTGTTATTATTTTCACGACTTCCATCGTCTTTATCAGGTCAGTTTCTTGCATGCTGGTTATGTCTTCCGCGTGCTTTTTTGGCAAGACTAATGTATGCCCGGGGTTTGCCGGATTGATATCTAGGAAAGCGAGCACGCTGCTGTCTTCATGGACTTTTTTTGAAGGTATCTCACCCTTTATTATTTTGCAGAACAAACATTCGTCAGGATTCATTTATTCATCACGTTGCAAACCGTTTTTTCTCTGAAACTATATAAAGAAAGTCTCTCTCGTCTTGCTGCTCTGGTTTTTCAAAACAAAAGCTGGAGCGTTCGTTTAGCATTCAGCCGCCTCTGTTTATCCATTTGCCTCGTCTGTTTAATTCATACCAGCATGAGCTTCTCCAGATCTTTGTCCCGTCGTCTCTCCTTATCTGGAATTTGTATCCGATGCCCCGTGAATCCAGCGGTACCGCAAACTGGCAGTGCCTCTCCACGATTTTCCTTGTGGTGCCGTACGCTATGTCGTACATTGACAGCGTGGCTTCCAGATAATCTACACAGTCGCTTGATAATAATCTCTGGTCCCTGACAGTTATGCCGTCTTCGGCTACGCGCCTGCTTAGTCTTTCCATTATTTCATCTGAAGGGAGACCCTTTCCTCTGAAGTACACGTTTGCTACCATAATCAGATTCCAAGCGCAATCTTAACATCTTCGCTGGGTTCCCATCTCGGTTCAAAGACCAGTTCAATTGCAACATCCTTTGCTCCGGCACCTGTCAGTCTCGTTTTTATTTCGTCTAGCAGAGCCGGCCCGTAAGGACAGAAAGGCGTAGTGAATGTCATATCTATGCGGACTATATCATTTTCTACTTCAAGATTGTAGATCAGGCCGAGGAACCATATGTCCATGTTAAGTTCCGGATCATTGACCTGTTTCAATACTTCGATCGCCTTTTCGTGTGTTATCATAACGTAATGTGTATATGTAGATTTTTAAACCAAATAAATAACTTTATATAAATTATTTAGAAAAATTCGTCATGGCCTTAGGTCATCAGAGATCGTTGAAGAGATTTGCGCTGGAATGGGGGATGGCTATTTACGGAGCAACCCTGTGGGCGAATTATGGAACCGATGTGATGTTAAAAAAACTCGGAGAGAAGCGAACGCAAAAAATATTATACAGTGATTATTCTGGAAAAACGCGAAGCTGCGAATTCAGGAAAATGGTAATAGATCCTACGAACGAAGTTGGTACGCCAATCGATCCCGCGTATAGTCCGGGTGGTAATTCCATATCACCCTTTAACCCTAATTATTTTTGGATAAAGTCTGCGATCTATCTCGAAAACTCGATAAAATTTGACAGATATCAGAGAAAAAGAAGCATCGACGACGATTGCGGCTGCGGCAAAATTTTACCGCCGACGGAACTTCCGAACGGTGTCCTCATTGCTTAAAATTATTTCTTCTTCGTTATGCTTAGCATCTTTAAGTTGAATACCAGTGTCTTTCCGGCGAGCGCGTGATTTGTATCTATGGTTGCCACGGTGCTGTTTACCTTGACGACGGTCACCTGCTGGAATCCTGAAACAAGAATGTCGCCGACCTTCGTTCCGTTAGGCACATTCTTTATAGGTACGTCAATTATAAGCGCCGGATCGGGCATG
>CAYITT010000008.1:5151-9922 GCA_964366275.1 uncultured archaeon | reverse complement strand
TTGCCGGCGCTTGGTATTATCGCGGCAAGGCGATTTGCGAATACTGCATTTGCTGCGAAAACAAAAAAAGAAATCATAACGACAGCTACTATAACAGCTGCTATGTGCTGTTTTTTTATAGTAATGTGTTCTTTTGCCGGTGAAGTCTCTTCCTTCACTGGCTGTTCATCTGTTTCTTCTTCCATTTATTTCACCTCTTTCAATATACTGCGACCAAAGCCGATTTTGGGCCGTAAATCATTATGAACGTCGTCAGTATTGCCAGTGCAAACAGCATCGACACATACAAAAACATCTCATACCTGTCTTTCTTTTGGATTTTGCCGTGATGTTCTTCACATTCCCTGTAGATCATCACACTCATCCCAATCATTATCATAACTATGCTTCCGATCAGGATCGGCATGAACAAAGCCAGATTATCGTTAAGCATCATAACAGTTGTCATTGCACCCATGAGACCGCCCATAAGGCCAGCCATCAGACCTTCCATGACAGACATTATTCCACAGTTTCTGGTGCACCATGCTCCGATGAACATCCCTAAAAACATTCCGTATACGGAGCCCATGAAAAGCCCGTTTGTTACACCTATTATCGCACCGAGCAAAAACCCTGTCATCATTCCTATGGTCATTCCTGTCATCATTCCCATTGAACAATTGAAAGTTTCTCTGTACGACTTAATATGCCAGACACCGATACCGATCACGGTGACCGATATTGCAGTATAAGCCATATAGATGCCGTATTTTGCAATACCAGGTATTGATTTGAAATAACCAAAGTACAGTATGATCATTGCAATGGCTATTACTGCAAATGCGATCAGGCCGACCTTGATCATCTGTTTTTCTACCAGCAATTCCCCGGCGTGAATCTGCTCATTAGTATCCTGTTTACTCATTGGCTTTACTTGAAAGAAACACCCTATAAACAATTGTATGAAACTAGTTTCACCGTACCTGAACTAAGAAATCGGTTTATTTTTTCTTCAATACTACAAGATTACTCATTCCGTGCCTTCGTCGTTCGATAAGGCCGAGCATTTCCAGCTTATTAAGAATTCTGCTTACTTTGACTTTATCCACCCCAGATTTTGCAACCAGCTCTCCTTGCAGAATAGCACCGTTCGCCTGCACTACTAAGTCGAATATATTTCTGGTCTCCGGGCCGAGAGTTTTTGGCGGCTCGATTACAGCCGGCTCTTCATTTCGAACAATTGATTTTTCTATTCTCCTGATCACGGTTTTCTTGGGTTCGTTGCGCAAGAAAAGATATGCACCGAGCACTGCAAGAAATATTGCAAGCCCAAACGAGGAATACATCATAAGGTCAGAAGTCGAGTGCAGGCACGTGCCATCTGGAAGGTAACACGTTCCAGTCTCGTTTACCTGCACCTGTGCTATTTTATCATTGTAAGTTTTAAGCCACAGCCCGAACATGATAACGACCACAGAAATTACTATTACCAATATTCCGATTTTTTTGTTGTTTTTCATTGCACTTCACTTTCTATTAAGGATTGGGACTTTAAGCATTTAAGTCATTATTTTGAAAAGGAACCAGCGCATAAGTTACAGCAAAAGTAGAGGCTCTTCCCTTTGATCTTTCTCTGCACCGCCCCCTTAATCATCTCGCACCCGCAGTGGGCGCAAATCTTGATTTTTTCCTTCAAAGCAGCTGAAACCATAAAATTGATTCTTTTACTGAGGTCACCAAAAAGCCTGCTGCCATCGTCTGTAATCCTGTACGATTTTATTTTTCGCTTTCCCGAAGTTTTAGCAGTTATCGTAACGTATCCGGATGAGTGCATCTTCTTTAGCACCGGGTATATCTGGCTTGCGCTTGGTCGTTTGCCCATAATTTTTTCCAGATGCATTATCAGCTCATATCCGTGCATATCCCGCTCTCTCAGCGCGCTGAGAATAAAGTACTTGGTCATGCTCGATTGGTTTTCCATAACGCATATTCAGCACATGTCTATTTATATGTTACTACATTAGATATATCTACATTAGATATAGGTTGTGTGTTTATGAAAAAAAATAAAGTGCCATTTTCAATCAGCGGGATGCACTGTGCAAACTGTGCTAATACAATAACAAAAAAACTTATGAAAACAAAAGGGGTTATAAATGCCGAAGTTAATTTTGCCACAGAAAAGGCCGCTGTTGAGTTTGATCGCAATATTGTATCCGAGCAGGGTATTATCAGTGCAATAGAAAAAGCAGGATACAAAGCCGCTATTGTCAATGGTATTCATGAACACCACAATATGGACAAGAAAAAAGATATAGAAAAAATGAAGAAAACCCTCTATTTCAGTGCGGTGTTCGCGATTCCTGCCCTGCTTATCAGCATGTTTGTCATGGATTGGCCATATAAGGGTCTGGCACTACTTGCACTGGCAACGCCGGTCCAGTTCATAGCAGGATATTCTTTCTATAAGGGAGCATGGAGTGCTCTCAAAAATAAAACAAGTAACATGGACACATTAATTGCAATAGGGACCTCTACTGCGTATTTTTACAGCCTCTATGTGCTTTTAACAGATCCCATGGGTGAATTGTACTTTGAGGTGGCGGCTGTTTTGATTACACTGGTTATTTTTGGGAAATATCTGGAAACCAGTGCAAAGGGCAAAACTAGTGAAGCTATTAGCAAATTGATACAATTATCCCCAAAAAAAGCACATATCATTAGGAATGGAAAAGAGATAACAATTTCCGTTGATGACGTTAAGGTTGGTGACATAATAATCGTAAAGCCAGGTGAAAAAATTCCGGTGGACGGAATTATTGTATCAGGCAATTCCAGTGTGGACGAATCAATGATAACCGGCGAAAGCATGCCGATAGACAAAACAATAGGGGATAAGGTAATCGGCGCTACGATAAACAAATTCGGCTCTTTTAACTTCAAAGCCACAAGAATCGGCGCAGACACGACTTTATCCAAAATAATTAAAATGGTCGAAGAGGCACAAGGCTCCAGGGCGCCTATACAGAGGTTTGCAGATAGGATATCCTCAATTTTCGTGCCTGCAGTCATTGTTATTTCTTTATCGACATTTGCCGCATGGTATTTTCTATTCAGTGCTCCGCTTCCATTCGCGCTCGTCACTGCCGTTGCTGTTATCGTAATTGAATGTCCGTGCGCCCTTGGGCTTGCTACGCCTACGGCCATAATAGTCGGGACCGGCAAAGGGGCACAGAACGGGATACTGATAAGAAACGGTGAAATTCTCGAGACGGCCAGCAAAGTAAATGCTATAATTTTCGATAAAACCGGGACAATAACTAAAGGGGAGCCAAATGTTACTGATATAATCGTATACAACGGGGATAATAAAAAAATCATGGAGTTCGCTGCAAGTCTTGAGAAAAAATCCGAGCACCCTCTTGCTCAGGCAATCCTGAAAAAGGCGAAAGAAATGAAAATACACCCGAAAGATGTCACAAATTTCCGGGCAATATCAGGACATGGAATTGAAGGAAAGCTGGGGGGCAAAAAAATTATGCTTGGAAATACAGTTCTTCTGCGGAAAAATATGGTAAGATTACCTCAGGCTGAACTGAAAGAAATGCAGTTGCTGGAGAGCGAAGGTAAAACAGTCGTGATCATTAAAGAAAATAAAAGAATTATGGGTTTGATTGCCATAGCTGATGTCGTACGCGATTCATCTGCACAAGCAATCAAAAAATTGAAAGATATGAATATCGATGTCTACATGATCACCGGAGATAATGAACGAACTGCCAGAACCATCGCAAAGCAGGTCGGTATTGAACATGTATTTTTCGAGGTGTTGCCAAACCAAAAAGCGGGATATGTAAAGAAACTGCAAAGGAAAGGGCTCAAGGTTGCAATGACCGGGGACGGAATCAACGATGCGCCCGCCCTGGCACAGGCTGATGTAGGTATTGCAATGGGGTCCGGAACAGATGTAGCAGTAGAGACGGGTGGCATAATTTTGATGAAAAACGATCTGAACGATGTACCAAAAGCGCTGAAGTTGAGCAGAATGACTCTTTCAAAGATAAAACAAAATATGTTCTTTGCGTTGATTTACAATGTTGTTGGAATACCGATCGCAGCAGGCGTGCTATATACAACTTACGGTCTCCTTCTCAGTCCGATGATCGCGGGCGGAGCAATGGCCATGAGTTCGGTATCTGTTGTTTCAAATTCACTTCTCCTGAAAATGAAAAAGATATAGTTTACAGGAGAGCATGACCGATTATTCTGGGCATATTCTGCTTTGTTGTGGCTATGAGAAATCTTGTATTTTTCCCGTAGGATATAGTACTTTCAAATTCGATATTCAAAGGCTCAACAGACTTTACCTTGGCAGCCGTGACCAATAGACCGGAACAGACAAGAACGGGATCATTCTCCTTTAGCTGTTCTTTTGAATATTTGCTTTTTGAAAATTTTAACGTCAGTGTTTTTGCTTTTTCAGAATGACCAATAACATAGCCTCTCTTCAATTCGTCAGCTTCAACTCCCTTGAGGTTGAGGCCTACTCTCATGCCTTCCTCAGTAACCTCAAAGTCTTTGTCCTGGGATTGTATTCCTTTTATCATGACTTCCTTGCCCAGCGGTTCAACCAGTAGTTTGTCATATTTCTTTATGGTTCCTGACTTCATTGTTCCGAGTATTACAGTACCAACGCTCTTGACATTGAAGTAGTTGTCTATTGGTACCAGGATATTTTCATCCCGGTGGGTGTGCAGTTTTTTTAGATGCTCGACCAGTTCTTTTTCAT
>CAYITT010000008.1:0-5141 GCA_964366275.1 uncultured archaeon | reverse complement strand
GCATTATCTGCTCCTTTACGACTCCTTCAAGAACTATGAACCCGTGTTCAAAGCCAAACTCGGCTATCGCAACTAATTGCTCGCCAACGACTGCATTGAGCTCATTTAGTGCTAAAACAGGCACGTCTATCATGTTAATAACCTGCATCAGCGTCTGAACTTTTTCCGAGTTTACTGAAACGTAGGTAAAAACACCTTCCGAGCTCCCATGATTATATATGGCTATATCATTTATGGTGCCCTGTTTTCCAAGTTTCTTTGCAAAATCCGGGTTTCCGAACACGCCGATCGTCAGGTGTATCATCTGAAACGTATGAAATAGCATCTTTTAAAGACTTTGATTTAAGCAATAGTATTCAATCACAGTAAAACTGAAGGAGTTTACGAACAGATTAACATCTTACGTGAATTGTACAAAGAGGAGATGACTCCTCTTGTACGCAAGGAACTTTGTTCCTTGCCGTATGCGGGAATCTAATTCTCGCCAGCGCTCCTTCTAACTAGATTTGAACCAATAGGTATCACTTATGAAATTCGAAGAAATGAAAATAGATCCGAAACTTCTCTTAGCGATCAAGGAAATGAAGTTCGAGACACCGACGGAAATACAGGAGAAGTCGCTTCCCTATGTCCTTGAAGGAAGGGACGTAATAGGCCAGGCAATGACAGGCTCCGGGAAAACGTTAGCCTTCGCAGTGCCAATTATCCAAAAAATAGAGCACGCTAAAGGAGTAGAAGCACTGATTCTTGCGCCTACCAGAGAGTTAGCTAACCAGATATCCAAGGAATTCATCAAATTTTCAAAGCACAAGAAGGTAAAGATAGCTGAAGTATTCGGCGGCGTTTCTATCGAACCACAGATACACGCACTCAGGGATGCGGAAATCGTCGTGGGAACGCCCGGTCGTATTATGGATCATATGCAGCGTGGAACAATTTCATTCAAGAATCTGAAAATACTTGTGCTCGATGAAGCGGACCGCATGCTTGACATGGGCTTTATTGACGACATAAAGAGAATCATAGGTTCGCTTCCCAAGAGACGACAGACATTACTTTTCTCGGCTACTATGCCAGACGAAATAATGGGAATTGCCCACCGATATATGAACAATCCTGTAAAAATAGCAACCCAGAGACAGGTAGCCAAGCATCTGTTAAAACAGTTTTACTATGATGTTAAAAGCGAACATAAGATTTCGATGCTTGCACATCTTCTGGAAACAGAAAAACCGGACCTTGCAATAGTGTTCTGTTCAACGAGAGATGTCACAGATGTTGTTGCGAACAATTTACAGGACATGGGAGTTGAAGCAAAAGCTATACACGGCGGTCACGAACAGGCCAAGCGTACGCGTGTTCTGGAGAGTTTTCATGAAGGAAAGATACACGTACTCGTCGCCACGGACGTCGCGGCCCGCGGTTTGGATATAAAGAACGTGTCTCATGTTTTCAACTTCGATTCACCTAAAAACGCGGAAGAATATACGCATCGTATCGGCCGCACAGCACGAATAGGCGCCGAAGGAAAGGCTATTACTCTTTTGTCCAAACAGGATCACGAAGCCTTCCGCAAGATAGCAGGAAGATTTGATATTGAAAAAGCTGTAGCCAAGGATTTCATTCCCAAAGCGATCTCGCTGCGTGGCGAACGTCATAACAGACCGCATTTCTATGAACGTGGCCGCAGCAGTCACAGACCAAGAAGATACTGATTTTAAGAAGATTTTTGGCATAAGTTTTTTATGGCAATAGCTGACTGGATAAAAACATTGACAGGCCGCAAGCTTTCTGCGACCAAAATGAGATACGCCAGGGAGGGCAAAATAATTCCCGGCAGGACAGTAACAAAACACTACAAAATGGAAGGCGACAAGCCTGTGGTGGCCCGGGACGGAGAGTTCGAAAGATTTGGCGTACATTGCTGGATGCGTACAAGACTTGTTTATACGCCGGAGGGTTTTCTCGAAAGATTTGATGATTATTTTCGTTCTACCAGCAGAGCAGGAACAGAGATAAAGGACATCACAACGACTTACAACCCGCCGGGAACCATGAACGGTGAAGTGGTAGATAAAAGCTGGAGATACTGATTCTTTCACACGCGTTTGCTGTAGAAATATGTATTTTTAGGAAACTTGTAGATTACTTTCCCGTTCTCGATTATAGCTTTCATGCCCTTTATTTTTCGAAAGCCATTTCTATTGTAAAATTCTTCGGCCTTCTTTACACTGCCCCATAAAGAAAATCTTTTCGCACCCTTTTTCTTGGCCATTTCTATTGTTTTTGCAAGAATTTTTGATCCTAAGCCTCTTTTCCTTTTTGAAGGAATTACTCCAAAATACCCTAGCCAGAATACTTTTCGGCCTTTATTCAGATTGAAAAACCCTGTTATGCCCACAGGTTTACTTTTTTCAAGCGCAAGAAAATACTCCAGTACTTTATCAGTTTCTTTGTAGCTGCCGTCAAGCCGTTTGCCGTACCATTTTTTAATTTCTTTCTCAGTGTATTTCTTGCCGAAGCAAATAAGAGCTATCTTTGTCATTGCTGCCCTGTTGCTTTTTGAAAGTCTGACAAGTTTCATAGAAATAAATACAGTCGCCTGGATAAAAAGAACTGCCCTTCTTTACTTGTACTCTCGCCACGTGTGCTTGCACTTCTCGCAGCGGAAGAATTGCGTCGGAGGTTCGTCAGCACTTCTTGTCTGTTGCATCCACCAGTAAGCTCTGCCATGCTCACATTTTGGGCAGGCCTTGTCAATAAGCGGTAGTAATGTCAGATCCTTTTCTATTACAATGACGCCCTTTTCTCTCTTCTTCTCCTCAATAATTTTCAGGCCTTTAACGTCTTTTTTTGTCTGTCTGCCGCAACCTCTACATTTTAGGTATGTATCTTTACCCTTCTTTATCGGCACAAGTATGGAACCGCATTTCTCACAAAACTCTATTATAGAAACTTTCTGCTTCTGTGTTTGTTTGGCAGTCTGTTTCACCGGATGCTTTTGCGTTTTTTGTTTTGCTGCCTTCTTCCTCATAGCAAACTACCTTAGCGTATAAAATGCGTCAAAACCTTTTAATAAGGCTATTGAAAAATCCGGGTAGAAAAAGACCTCTTTTTCATATTCCTATAGAATGAAGCGCCAGTCTTGGGTAACCAAGCAGCGGTATTGCCATAATGACTCTTCCAACGACATACTCCTTTAGCACAGGCGGATCTGCCTGGTTGTTATGATCGCCCTTCACTATGTAAACACTTTCCTGGACACCAACAAGACGATGCACAATCGTGAAATCCGAACCAAATTTGTTGTAGATAAGGACATCTCCTATCTTGGGATTAGTGGCCTTTCCAACGACAAGCAGGTCGCCGCGCGATAGTCCTTCTGGAGCAATGAAGGTACGAAACTTTTCTTTCGTTATATTGTAATCGACATAGTCCTGCGCGCTGTTTGTCCACCACTGGTCAAAGTGAGAAGTATGATACATTGAATCTGAAACTACCGAAACTATGGGCATTGAAGTGCCTATAGCGACTGCGAGAACCTGGTAAACCACCCATGCTATTATGAATGCAGCGATAAGCTCCATCATCTCTTTCTGGAAACCCGTTTTCTTTTTCATGATATCTCTCTTCATTCAATCTAGTCAAAGGCTTATAAAAATAACTGTAATACCTGAATAATGAAAAACTATCTTTTTGTATGCAGTGCAAACAGGCTGAGAAGCCCGTATGCAGAAGAGTGGACAAGATGCTATATCAGAGAGAATCGTCTTGAAGGAGATGTCATGTCAGCTGGGTTATATCTGACACCAGAACTAGCGAAAAAAGGCATCAGAACTGAAGTTGTGCTCACAGAAAATATTCTTAAATGGTCTGATATGACATTTGTCATGCAGGAGCATATGACAAGAGAGATAGCTGAAAGATTTCCCGGATATAGGGGACCCGTTGTTAGTCTGAATGTCCCGGACAGGTTCAGTCCTTCTGAGGTAGATGCTGATATACCAACTGATATCACGTATTACGAAGCGTTAGAATATGCTAATACACCAGGAAAACGTTTCGGGCGCAGAGTATTCGAAAAAATACTGGAAACAACTGTTGTTCCTTATCTTGAAGTAGCGAAAAGAGAAGCCGTTTAAAACGACTGAACTTTTTTTCTAAGAGCAGACGCGTCCTCGATTATCTGCTCGGCAGCTTCTATTACAGCTTTCTTGCCTTTCTTCGATTTCACCGTGAGAACCGGCTTTGACAGGTAAGGATGATCAACCGTAACAGCCGCGAAATCAATACCCTTCTGTTTCCACAGGTTCTCGTTAACAATCGTGAGCAAAGTCGTATTGTCGTGCACTCTCAGTTTCAGCTTGTCACCTTCATCTTCTAGAACATCAATTTGTACCATATTATCTCATCTATGTTGCACAGAAAGGTTTTTAAGCTATTCGCGGCTGGCCCACAAAAGCAGCCCGAAACTCACGGCCTTTATGGCCTCAAGTATCAAAGCAATCTGCTCCGCTGCTGCGCTTGAATACATTACCATCGTTATTTCAAAGTAGAGATTCATTACGCTTTGTACAAGTAACAGCGCGGCAAAGAGCAGCAGGCCCGTTGTAATACCGGTTTTCAGTTGCCTGTAGTTCTGGACATAAATGTAGAGCAGTCCCGCCAGCAGCAGTATATTCGCCGCGTGTATTGCCATTGCAACAGGTTCCATATATCTAACATCTCCTTAGAGTTTATCTACTTTTTCCCAGATTCGTGAGGATGTCTATGTGCTCTTTCATCAATGTTGAAAGCTCATAATCATTGCCGTATTTTTCTCCTGCAGACACAACAAGCCCGGATTTTTGCAGCACTCTAATATGATGCTGGGCCGTCTTGTAGTCTATATTCAGAGCAGAGGCTAACTCATTGATGTTGTACGGCATTTTTTCCAGCAGCGTCAGTATTTGCAGCCTCATGGGCCCGCCTCTGGTAGCTGCAATTGACAGCATGATTGTACGCCTCAGGACATTCCTCGTAGGTATGAGCATGATTATTCTTGAAATTGATTCTTATAATATGTTTCTTTTGCACGCGGTTCCTTCTTTCCGACGGCGCGTTCTTTAGAAAGTGCTGAATATTGGAAAACATATATATAA
>CAYITT010000007.1:1163-10043 GCA_964366275.1 uncultured archaeon | reverse complement strand
CCACTCTAAATCTCTGTGCGATAAAAATATCTAGCGGCGCAGCATTAAATTGCTCTCGCCGGCAGTCTTCTCCATTATTCTCTCCAATTCATTAGCGATTTTTGTCGTCCCGAACTCTTTTACGAGACGGTCGTAATCCATGTGGCCTGAGACTTCCCACGGCGTAACTATCATTTTTTTGTCACTTTGCATGAAACCACTAAATTAATATAGCGGGTTTGTTTTAAAAGCATGTTTTTTATAATACTAATATGGTAACACAGAAAACAGGGCGTAACAGAGGCGAGCTTCTGCATCACACAATAATAAAGGAAGATGATAACTTTGTATACTATCATGCAGACGGCGTGGGCCCGTACAGAGTACGTAAAGAAGAAAATGACAACCCCGCGCCCGTACCCGACAGGGATTTTCATGTTGATTTTGAAAAGCCGCGAGAAAAGGGAAAACCTTATATTGAAGCGAAGACAGCCGCATATACGGAAAGAGTTCTTACAGGTGCTTACAAGGCAGTCAAAGGCGATCCGGAACCGTCTGCCAAGACGCCCGGACGCAAGCTAAGAAATGCAGGACTAATTATCGCAGGCGTAGCGGCTTTGGGATTAAGCGGTTATTTCTTTGGTGGTTCTGAAAAAACAACCCGGGCAGCGTCATCACATTCTGAAAATATTGATACGGAAAGGATATGGTACATAAGAGGAGAATTGGCAGAAGGAATAGTCACGCGTAACCAGAAAAAACTGGACGCGCTGAAGTCGGAAAATAAAGAATATGTAAATGATGCGATGCGGCTGCTGCTTGCCGACGGGCGTATGGGAAATTATTATGGTTTATTCGGTGACGATGTAATATCGCATCTTTCCCTCCAGGATCGCGTACTGCTCAAGCTTGCAAACGACGTGGTGGGACGTTATGACCTGATCCAGAGAGCCCGTGCGGATAGGGCCGAAAAAGAGAGAATAGCAAGGCTCAGGGAAGAATTTCATGGTTACCCGGCCGACCAGCTTACGCCCGAGCAGAGAGAACAATACAGACAGACACTTAACGTAAGAGGCGAAAATTATGTTGATCCTGCGACAGCAGAAGCCAGAGAAAACGAACGTAAGAGACAAGCCATACTGGGCGGAGCTAGAGATGCAGTCGGATCAGCTGCCCGCGCTGCTGATGATTTCAGGTACAACGTCCAGAATAATCCGCAAAGGACAGCGGACGAATTGAGCCGCGGTGCTAGGAATGCCGTCGACGGTCAGGCAGATGCCGCGGGAAAAGCTGTTGAACAGGGAAAGCAGGATCTTGGAAAGGTATGGGACGATCTTACTAAAAAGAAAAATTAATTCTTCCGTCCGTAAATGTGAACGTATTCTGTGAAGTGTTTGTTAGTTCGTTCTATCTTGAAGTCTACATTATCCTCAAAGAGTTCTCTTATCTTCTCGTCCTTCAAAAACTCCGGCGAAGGTATCCAGAAACTTTTTCCAAACGACAGGAAATAAAACCGCCCGCCTTTCTTCAGTGAAGATATTAGCTGCTTTGTATATTTGCGTGGATTATCCAAGTGCTCTAAAACACCTATAGCAGTTACAGCATCAAAGCTCGCGCGCGGCATTTTGTGCGAGCCCTTCACGAATATAACATTCGGAAGGTTTTCCGATTTTATTTTATCAATTGCACGTATCATTTGTTTTTCGCTGAGATCAACAGCTATGACATTCTTTGCCTTCCGTGCAATGGCAAGTGTCGTGTTTCCCGAGCCGCATCCGAAATCAAGGACGTTTGAATTTTTATTAAGCCTGAGCTTCTCTACTACTAAATCTGCATCCTTAGTCCCGTACCATATTTTGAATGATTTGTCCCAGAAAAACGATATTCTGTCATAGAAATTTTCTGTAAATTTCTTATCAGTTTGTAAACGTATTATGATGTACAGCGGAAAACCAAGCACTATAAGAATTATTCCCATGGCAAAAACATAGATCGCATCGCTGACGGTAGTCAGCCAGATGTAAAGAAGCACCACATTGAACATAACAATAGCTATCGGACCTGCTCTCGGAAACGGCGCGCTAAAGTAGCGGCGAAGCTTTGGCTTCTCGATCCTCAGTTTTACCAGCGAAAGCATGATTATCGAATACATTATGACAACAAGCGGGACAAGCATTGTCAGCAAAAACAAATAAGACCCGAAAGCGAGTATGGTCAGAATTATAGTCACAGCAGTCTGGAAGGCTATAGCAACGTACGGTGTTCTGTATTTTTTATGTATTCGCGCAAAGCGCTGCACGAGTATCTTGTCGCGCGCCATTGCGAAGAGCAGCCGCGGCGACGACACTATCCATGAAGCAGCAGTTCCTATAAGAGGTATGAAAATTATCAGCACGAAAATTTGTCCCATCTGATGTCCGAAGAATGTTTCCGCAAGAAATGCGAGCGGTGCTTCTTGCGCCGCGAAAGTAGATGCATCAACATTGCCCAGCGCGACAAAAACAGTAAGGCACGCAAGAACCGTGATGATCACGTTAGCAATTATAAGCATCTTCGGCATGACCTTTCTTGCGTCCTTTACCTCTTCCGTCAGGTAAGTAGTGGTTTCCAGTCCGAAAAATGTCTCAGCTATGAAATAAACACTTAGAAGAATCAGGATCGGCGGCGCTGCGAAGACGTTGGTGAATTTAGAGATGTCTGCAGTCATCATTCCGGGTATGATTAGGATTACCAAACTTGCTACCGTCATTATACCAAAGAAGAGCAGCATTCTTGATGCCAGGCCTATGCCTCTATAACTGATGAAATTGAATAACAGTATGAATCCGACGGCAAGCGCAAGGCTCTCTAGTACACCTGCGTTAGGCAAAAGATAGATTATTGATCCGACTATTAGCATGCTTATTGTCAAGTTGGATATTATCCACGCCATCCACCCAAAAACGAAAGCTGCTTGCATTCCGAAAGCATTTTTTACAAACTCATATGCACCTCCGGATTTCGGAAACATTGAAACAAGTTCAGCGAAATAAAATGAAGTGAGTATGGCAAATAAAGAAATTATTATCCACGAAAGTATCGAAGCGCTTCCTGAATATCTTGCCGCGATTGCCGGCAGGAAATATATGCCTGTTCCCAAAACAGCGTTTATCGTGAGCATCAGAAGCGTTTTCTTTCCAATGCTCTTCTTCAAAGCCATACAAAGTCTATGGATTTCTTGTGGCTTAAACTTTCCTAAGAGGTTGGAGGAGGACTTGCGCTGGCCTCTTTTCTGGGATGTTTATAATGCAGGTATCCGCCCACAGCAGCAATAACCAGCAGCAGCAAAGCCCCGTAGGCATAATATCCCGAGTAATCAACAGGTTCAACGTAATATGTTTTCGTATTCTTTTCACCTGTAATAGCAAAAAGCGAGAGGCCTGGGGTAACTGCATCATACATTATGGTTGTCGAGTTCTCGCTTCGTAGTATCGTGTCAAGCTGCTGCCACACGCCGTTTGTATATCTGTTTAACGTTATTTTTGTTTTGTTTATGTCATTTGCGTAAATCCACGACTTGTCAATGGCAAACGACAGTGTTGCTTTCTTTATGTCGGGGTTTACAAGGTTGGTGTGTTTTACTTCTATGTAACTATAGACGTTTCCCAAAGGTCTTTCAGTCAGGTTGGGAAGCTGAACAATTGCAGCGCTTATCTGTATACTGCTGACCGCATTTTCCAGTTCAAGTGACACCTGTCTCATGACAGGGTTCTCAAAGCTGACTACCTTTGTCTCGCCCTTGCTTATGTTAATCTGCGGCGTAGTGTCGTTCACAGTCGTATTAACAGGCGGCGCTGTCGATCCACCTCCTCCCCCTCCGCCGCCAGATGGAGGTGGCGCTGGCGGTGTCAATACATTAACAGTAAACAGTGAATTCTTGGTGACGCTGTTGTTTCTGCTGTCCGTACAGTTGACATAAACAGTATGCGCTCCGTTAGCAACAGAACTGAGTGTCATCGAGACCGTACCACTTGTTGTTCCTCCTCCGGACATGCTGGCAGCTGTGCCGCTGTCCAGCTTACCCGTGCAGGTTACATTATTCACATCTGCATAGTTAGCAGAAACCGAAATGCTAGAAGTAGAATGTTCCGACCCGTTGACAGGAGAAGTAATTGTCAGGTTAGGAGGCGTCGTGTCGTTTTGCTGGCTTTGATTACTGCTTGTTATGTTGTAAACTCTTTCCGTAGCCCATGATCCTGCTTTCAATCCCGTGTCAATCGTCTGTACTGACCAATATATCGTGCCTGTCAGGTTAGGAAGATTAAGCAGTATATTTCTGCGTTGCATCATGTTGCCGAAGTAGCCGTTGTCATCTCCGCCGCCGTAAACTCCCGTAACAATCTGGTGACCACCAGACACGTTTCCAACTCTCAGATTATAATATAACCCGAGAGTCGGTGTCTCCGTATCTGATCCCGCTGACCAGCTTAGATTCAATACTCCATTAGAATAGTTCGCGCTCAACGTTGACGGTGGTGATGGAGCTGTATTTTTTGTTGTAATGTTGTTTGTGTAGACACGGGAACGAAAAGTATCTGTATCAAAACTATAGCTAATTAAAATCAAATCTAATGTACTGTCATTATTGACGTCGCACCAGACAGTGCCGGGCCCCATTTTAACATTAAATATATCAGGTTCCGGATCTTGTGAGTATGTTGAACTTGTATTTCTATATAATGTTGAATACTGTTCTTTACCAGCAACAAAAATATCTAATTTTCCATTATTATCATAATCGCCCATGGCTTGACCAGTTTCATAAACTCCGACCAATGTTCCACCCTGCCAGTTTATTTGATTAAGAAAAGATCCCGTGTTATTATATATTCTATGTTCATCACTACCTGTATGACCTGTCAGGCTAAGATCCATTAACCCATTATTATCAAAATCTCCCCAAGAAAGAGAAGCTAACTCGACACCTAAAAGATTTTGTTGCCATGTGGAATTTTCAACAAAAGAAGAACCATTATTTATGTAAGTTTTTGCAACATAAGATGCACCAGTGTCTCCGGCCAAAATTAAATCCAAATCTACATCGTTATCTAGGTCAATTAGTGTAGAAGCGCTACCATAAACTCCAGCTAAATTTTGACTCCAAAAAAACTTTCGTTAAATGAAATGCCGTTATTTATGTAAACTTTACTTACTGGCGCAGAATTAGTCGCACCAGTAACAATAAGATCTAATCTGCCATCCAAATCTATATCTCCGAAAACAAATGAACCTTTCCAAGTTTTTACAATGGATCCCTGCCAAGTAGAATTTTGCACAAAGGAAAATCCATTATTTATGTAAAATGCAGAAAAAATATCATTTGAATTGGGACATGTTGCCACAGTGCCTCCTCCGTTGACGCATCCATTTAGCACAAGATCCAGATCTCCATCATTATCCACATCGCCTAATGCTAAAGATCCATAATTTACAGATGTTAGATTTTGTTGCCATGTGGAATTTTCAACAAAAGAAGAACCATTATTTATGTAAACTTTAGCGAGGTATCCATTACAATCTTGACCAAGAGTATTCGTACAACCTATTTGAACTAAATCTTGATATCCGTCATTATTCAAATCGCCAGCAACCAATGAAGTCCATTGCGATGCCGTGAGACCAGAATACCAAGAAGCATTTTCAGTCAAGTACGTATTGCTATAAACTGTTTGAGAAAAACCCATAAGCATGACTAAAAATAAAATCCAAAATCTCATTATTATCTCTCATTATTTCTTCCTTTTGGAATAGAAATAGACAACAGCAACTGCTAGAATTAAGATAATTATTAAAGCTATACGAAATGCTTCTTCATATTCTATTACAATTGCCTTTCCAGTTATAGTGGTTTCCTGAGCTTTGGGGGTTTCAGGCTGTGTAATTTCTTGTTGTGCAGCAAAAGACACAACATCGGAACCAGAATTTAAGTTAGGTTCTTTAATCACTACACTACCGATTCCTTCCTGTCCATAGCCGATCCAGACATTATCCGGGTCTATTTCTACTATTCTAGTTATGTTGTATGTTCCATTTGGAAGGTTGGGTCTTAGGTCTACCCGGAAACTCACATTATAGCCCATCGGGCCCAATGTTTGAACCATCAGTGGATTACAGTAGGGTTCTATAACTGTAACTCCTGTTGGCAGCGTTCCCTGGCTGTAACAGGTTCCGTTTGTCTCATTCAGGAACCAAAATCCAATTCTAACAGGCAAGAAATCTCCTAATCCGTAACCTGGTTTTATAGGAATATTAATTGTGTAGTTTATCGTTATGTTTGATATAGAACTCAAATTCCTGCTTACGAATGTCTCATTCAACACAACTGACGTATCAGTTGGTTTGACATGTTGCCAAGTATAACCAGCCGATTGGTTTATCTCCAGAAGCAAATTATAAAGATCACACTGTTTTAGGATTACACAATTATATATTGCTTCTAGCCATGTGTGTTCTTCGAAGGTAGCACCACCGGCCTCTGGCATGACAATATTTACCACTTTATCGGAATCTGCGTTAAAATTTTGAGTTTTGGGATAGTAATTGCTTCTATTAAAAGTACAAGTCCATGTCCCATTGGGGAAAGCAAATGGTCCATAATAATTATCATAGTCTGTTCCTTGGTTAAAACTAGAATATGTACAATCTTTGATTGTCGTATCATTTAAGTGTCTCTGATCTGACTGGCTTCCTGTTATATTGAAAGTTATATTCCATTGCGAATATGTGAAATTGAAAGTCAGGCTGGTTGCTGTATCAGAACCATTTACTGCTACAACTTTCCAAGAATATTTAGTTATCTGACCTGTGGGGAGAGTTACACCATTATCTTTATTTGTGCTTAGATTTCTACTATAAACAATACTACTAAATGAATCATTAGAGATGTATATTGTATAAGAATTAGTAACGTTCGTCCAGTTGAATTCAGGAAGAACACCAAGTATAGAATTATTAGCAGGAGTTATAAGATTTGGTAACGGCAATGACTGCGCAGAAGTTACTACTGTATTAACGGCAAAAATAATTGGGGTGTCTTCAAACGCTTTCCAATAATTAGTGGCATTATGAATCTTTGTGTCGTTTGACGCTCCCTTAAGGTAGAGCCTTGTTATGTAGGTATTGTTATCCCAAGTTCGATCCTCATCTAGTGTTAAGCCTGAACCGGCAGAATTTCTAATGTAAGAGCCTTCTATCGCTGCCACAACAGTTGCGTTTTTCTTATTGCTCCAAATATACCAAATTGAATCATTTGATTCGTTTAGCCATGCACCTATCATACCTCTTGTTAAATTAAAATCAACATTAGAAGAGCTCGTTAACGTTTTATTATAATAATACAAAATAAATTTCGTTGTTGATTGGTTTGGTCTAATGAAACTATACAAAGCTGTTGAATTAAAACTAGTTATTATTCTCATTTGTTTAAAATTTGAATATCCATAGTAGTAATGCAATACACTGTGATTTTCAAATACGAAATGTCTGGAACAATTATATACACTAGCCATTGAGAAGTTTTCTTGCAACACACATCCAGCGCCCGGATCACTTATAGTCAACAAATTCTGGTTAAATTTTGAAAGTCCGTCAATACAAGTTGCATCCGCTCTATCAACCCAACTTGAACTGTCACTACGCGTTAAATAATAAGATTCTCGCAGACATCCGCCTTCAAAAACATCGTACAAGTATGTGTTTGAAACGTTTGAACTATACGAAACTAAATCTGTAGGGTAAGTTGATTGCGGTATTGGAGAGTAATTAAAGTAGAGCCCATAAACCGTGTTGGAACTTACAACTCCGCTTGGGTTAATTACCAACCTGCCAAAAGTTGTATGGCCAGTGCTGTTCTGGACTTGGGGTATGTAAGCTGATTTCAATTCTGTTCCACCGTTATTGCAAGGTTGTGAGACTATACGAATACTTTCGTTGTATGGAATAACACTAAGCGATGAGAAGTTTACATTCCCGACTAATGCGGTCTGGTTTTCTTTCCACTCAAATCCTGAAACTGTAACGTTAAGGTTTGTACAGTAAGCCCAGTTAGAGTTCCACCAGACAAACTCCGGGTAAAAGTCTATACCCTTTACTTTAGGTGCTATATCAGAAGATTGTTCGCCTAATGCTGGCGGCCTTGTTACATATATGTGGATTATATATTGTTGGTTCGCCTGATAATTGAAATTGAAGAAATTAAACAGTACTTCTCTTGTACGAATAAAAGATGAAGTTCCGTTAAGAATCTGAGTGCAGTTCTCAACCACAGACAAGTTCTCTAAAGTATACGGATTGCAGGTCTTGTCATATAGCGGAAGATCGATGCCGTATTGCTCTTCATAAGTTGTTGATATAGAGTCCGGAGCAAGGCCTTTGAACAGCCTTGTTGCCCAAGTATTGTTTTCATCTGGCGTAAGACTTATGTTTTGGTAATTTTTTACCCTCAGTTTAACCTGGAGAAGACCGATAGATCTTTGGACATCAAGAATCTGAACCTCAGTTATATTGACTCCAGAATTCTGTATGAGCATTGTCTTAGTGGAGGGATTCCAGACTTTTGTAAGAGAAGCATAAGCTACAAACGAAGCAGAAACAATTGCCAGCAAAACAAGTAAGAGAAGAAGTTTATTGACATGATTTCTCACCACGCCATAAACCTTTGCCACACCCGCTTTCATTATCAAACCTGTCAAGCCGTCGTCAAATTACCGCATGTAATTACTTATCAATTACGATGGGAAATACTTAAGCTAAGATAATAAAGAAATTTGTTACTAGTCAAAAATAACTAAATAACAACTTTCATGAAATCCTTCGCGACTTTCACGTTGTCGTGGTCCTTGATCTTTTCTTTTAGCTTCTCTA
>CAYITT010000007.1:0-1153 GCA_964366275.1 uncultured archaeon | reverse complement strand
TCAGCACCGCCTGCTTGACGTGGGCTTTTTTTATTATGTCAATAACATCCTCGAACGTTGTGTGGCGGTATTCCTTGTCAAAAACATCCTCGGCAAAGAATGTGCTGTCATGAATGAGCAAGTCCGCGTTTTCAGCGAGCATGGTCACGTTCTTGCAGGGCATCGTGTCGCCCGAGTAAACAATTTTCTTTCCCTTCTCAATTATGGCAATGTCTTCGAGTTTTACTGTTTTCCCATTTATCGAGGCGCTTCCCTTTTCCTTAAGTTTTTTATAAATAGGTCCTTTCTCCGGCAGCCCGAGCTTCTTCATTTTGTCCTTATCCAGCTTTACTCGATCCTTCTCGACGAGAGCGTAAGCCACAGCAGGTATCCCATGCTTAGCAGGCACGCTGCAAATAGTAAATTCTCCCATATCCAGTAGTGTCGTCACTTCGCTTCCTTCAAAAGGTACGGGCTTCGCTATCACATCATAGCGCTTAGATGCGTAGCCTAAATCGAGAAGTGTATCAACGAATTTATCGGCCTCCGGCCCGAATATGTTTAATGGTCGCGTTCTTTTTTCCAGATTCATTGTTTCCATCAGTCCGAGCAGTCCCGCAAAATGATCCGCGTGCCAGTGGGAAATAAAGATGTCATCAATCTTCATGAAATTCAATCCAGCCGCGAATATCTGCCGCTGCGTTCCTTCGCCACAGTCAAACAAGCATGCGTATTCCTGCTCGCTCTGGTATTTTATGTAAATAGATGCGTGGTTTCTCTGCGGCGTCGGTATGCCCGCAGTCGTGCCTAAAAACGTGACTTCTATTTGTGTCATAAAATTACTTCCTCTCAAGCCTTTATTAGCATGCCCTTGTCTGTGTAGAAATAAACTTCCTCGCTGCCTAGGAATATTTTTTCGCTGTTCCTGAAATAGCTCATGTCGTTGCCATGGCAGATATTTAAGTATCTCATCCCGCCCTCCGAATGGAGCGGAGGACCGCGCCTGAAAGGCTGTGACACGTCAAACTGCTTCAACGCTTCTTTGAGGAACTTGTAATCGTGAATCGCCGGTCCCGCCGTAATCTCGTCGCCATAGGGAAACTCCGTTCTCTTCCATGAGCTCAAAGCCGTGAAAGATTTCCGAACCGTCGGGGTCGGTAAAGTTACTAAACCT
>CAYITT010000006.1:0-10313 GCA_964366275.1 uncultured archaeon | reverse complement strand
GCATTCATCATTCTCGTAAATGACGTTCATACCGATTCCATTGTTTTTTAATTCCTCAGCAGCAAGTCTTACGCCTCCCCGCATCGAAGCGCCCCAGTTAGCCACCCCGCCGCTAAGTGGCCCTATAAAACCGATTTTTATTGTCGGCTTGCTGTAAGGAACAGACGTACCGTTTTTTATTATCTTGAGGACGTGACCTCCTGTTCTGTCGCCGTTCTGGCCTATGGATACGGTTCCCGAAGCGCCTTCCCAGTTTTTAAGATTTCTTACGAATTCTGCGATCTTCTCGCCGTCATATCCTACCGATTTGATCGCATCGCGTAGTATGAAGACGCTGTCGTATTCGGTTTGCGCGTAACTTAGATATGGCGGTTCGGTTCCATATGCATTCTTGTAAACCTGAAGCATATGCATGAATCTGAGATTATTATTGTCTATCCCGAATTCTGCTGCAAGCGCCCCTTCGAGGATTCCGGAATTTTTGCTCACTGTCTCAGGACTACCACTCACAACGTCTGCGACCATGATGTTAGGCTTCCATCCAATCTCATTGATCTGCTGCAGTATTCTTTCGGAAGCTGCAGGTGTTTGTGTAGCTATGAATAATGCATCACCGTTCTCAGACATCAGTTTTGCAAGCATGGTTCTGAAATCATTTGTTTCGGATGCAAACTCCTCTCTGACGATTGTGCCATTTTTGAAATTCTCGGAGAAAGCGTTGTAAATACCCAGCGGATAGTCCATCTGCTCCTGAATGAATGCAACTTTTTTCCATCCTCTGCTGGCTGCAGCCTCAGCCAGCACCTTCCCTTGTGTTGAGTCGCTCGGGTAATCCCTTGCAAAAAATCTGCTTTTCCCGGTGAGTGCTGGGCTGCTTGATCCCGCCGAGAATAAGAATACTTTGTTTTGTGTAGCCACTGGTTCCGCTCCCAGTGATTCGCTGCTGCACATCCCGCCAAGAATAACCTGAACTTTATCGACTGCAATCAATTTTTGCGCAGTTGTTGCGCCATCCATGCCGCTGCATTTTGAATCTTCTACAATGAGTTCTATTTTTCTTCCGTTTATCCCGCCTTCTGCATTTATCTCTCCTACCGCAGATTCAACCATGTTCTTGTACGGTATGCCATAAACAGCCGCATCGCCAGTAAGCGGTCCCATGAGCCCAATTTTAATAGATCCGCTAGTTGTTTGCTCTGTTTGCGTGCAGCCGGCTATGAATAGAACACTGAATAAAACCAAAATTAGAACTATTTTCGAATTCATTCGTTATCATCCCCGGTCAATAGTTCTTGTGCATAACGAACGAGTATAAGATATTGTTCTGGAAACGACCTTGATTGTGGACGATGACGCAAGAATTCGCCACCGTACATGAGATCTTCCATTATCCCGAAACCTAATTGTATCCGGTCGTTGTGCGAAATATTACCCGCAAGGGCGTCTGTTTTTAGACCGTCAATCATGAAAGAAAGCGGTTCTTTGATAGTTCCGATTAGTTGTATTTCGAGATACTTTGACTTGCCGTATCCCATCGCTACAGTTCTAATCTTCAAGGATCTGCCGTCTTTCATCCTTTTTTCTAGCCGATAAAGCTCATCTTCCGGCCCTTTGTACTCCGATTCGTAAGATGATCCATGTTCTCTCAAGTATTCAAAAATTTCCCCAGCGAGAAGATCTAACTCTGCGTATATTTGTGTTATAGCCTGTTTTGACGTTTCTACACCCATTCCAATAATAAGCGCATGTCTTGAATATAAGACTTATATGAGTAAAATTTCACTTTTTTACATAATTTAAGTAGTTTTGTATTTTAGTTAAAAGAATGATGGATAGCACTAAGCTTGACAACAAGGACAGAAGGATGTTGGTGGCTTTGGATAATGACGCAACAATTAGTCTCAATAATATAGCGTCCATGCTGAACACAACTAAGGAAGTGGCTGCTTACAGGCTGAAACGGCTTGAGGAACGGGGCATAATAACGAATTACATAGGCATATACCATCTGGCAAAAGTCGGTCTGACTCATTTCAAGCTTTACATAAAACTGGCCCACACGTCTCCTGAGAAAAAGCGCGAGATCGTCGACTTCGTACTCAAAGAAAAGAACTTCCGCTGGCTGGCAAGCTCGGAAGGCAATTACGACATCATGATAGCCGTACACTTCCCTTCCATTTTTGAATTTGACCAGTTCAAGGAACGTCTGTTCACAAAGTTCGGCGAGTTCTTCCAGCGAAATTCATTTGCAATAATGACAGAGGCTGAGGCCTATCCGCGCCAGTACATATCCGGCGAGTCCTCGAACAGTAAAATATTCTCGTTCTGTGGCCATGAAAAGAAGGAGAAGCTTGACCTGGATGACATACTTATCCTGAAATCAGTATCTGCGAATTCCCGGGCGTCTTCTGTGAAGATGTCGGAAAAAATAGGCTTGAGCGACCGCGTGATACGTTACCGGAGGAAACTACTCGAGAAGAAAGGCGTTATAGTAGGCTACAAAATAGTCACGGATCACAAGAAGCTGGGTTGTCTTTTTTTCAAATGCCTGATAAAAATGCGCAACGCTGATAAAAAGAGGCTTTCAGATTTCCGCGTGTACGTGCGCCAGCATCCGAACATAATACACTGGCTTAAAGTATTAGGTGAATGGGACACGGAACTCGAACTGGAAGTATCATCGATAAGCGAATTTTATGGAATATCCAATGAAATTCGCAATAAGTTCTCTGACATAATCAGCACGTTCGATTCGCTGCTGATAACAGAGGAGCATTTCACGCCGCAGGTGTAAATATGATAGGCAATACCGATTTCTACCAGTCTGTCGAGCTTAGCGACCGCCTTGCCGTAAATGGCGCCAGGCCGGTTGTTTATATTAAGAGAGAGGACCAGAACGACGGCTATACTTTCAAATCTAGAGCTATACAGTCTGAGCTTGAACGCCTCAGCGGCGTAGAAAGTCCGGTTGTTCTCGCCGCTATAACCGACGGCAACTTGGGTTATGCCGGTGCATTGCTTTGCTCTGCTTACACAGACAGAAAGTTTGCAAGCATAGTTGACAAAGGAATGCCTGAAAGAACAAAACGTTTGCTTAGAAGATCGGGCAGCTATGTAGTTGAAACGGATCATAATGACCATCAGATGTCCAGCTCAGAGGTGGTGGAACTTGTCAGGCATCGCGTCCCTGCAGGAACGAGGGTTGTGCCTGTTGGCAATATTGACGCAGACGGAAGCGGATACAAGACTCTGGCAAAAGAACTTTACAATGATGGTGTGCGAAGAGACTGGACGGTTTGCTTGCCGGTTGGTGGCGGAGAGTTGCTCTACAATCTCGTAGCAGGATTCGAAGAAATCGGTGAAGTTCCTCGTTTCCTTGCAGGCACAACTTCCAGAAACGTTTTCGGAGAAAAAAAGCCGGGCGAGTTCTCAGGCGACGACAAACTGGCAGCGCCGTTCGCGCTTCTGCATGATGCAGTAGTCGAAAAAATCAAAAGATATGGTATTCCGATAGTTACGCCGACTTACGGCCAAAGAGAAGAAGAATTCCTTTACATGAAAAGCAGGGGAATAAGAACGAGCAGGACTTCAGCAACAGCGCTCGCAGCCGCGAGACAGTTTAAGTTCAGCGACGGACAGAACGTAGCTTTCATTAATACAGGTTACGAACCGGAAGAAACGCAGTCGTTCGCACGTAATTTAGTGCGGTACGCAGCCGGATTACTGGCAGTTTCCATGCTCGTTCCGATTGATGTTCATAATAATTTCACAACAAACAAGATGATAGAAATTCACAGAACAACTGCTGAATACATGCGCAACTGGGATAAGTCTGAAATACTTCTTAAACCTGAGCGTGCTATGATAAAAGCTTTCGCGGAGTACACAGGCGGGAGCGAAGAGAAGACTGTTGGGATATTAGATCGTCAGATACTTAATAATGACGCCATAGAACGGGACATATACAAGAACAATCCATCTGTCAGAAAACTTGTAAATGATTATGGAGAATTCAAACGAATAACACGTGCACTACAGGGCAGTTCAGAGGAAGATGGAAGATTTATTACGGGTCGTGTTTCAGAGGCACTAAGGATAAGAGTGGAGCCGTCTGCAGATAAAGGCATTTCGAATAGTTTTATCATGGATTATCTCGACCGCGATCCGTATCTGAATAATAAAATAGCATTTGCGTTGTCCAGGACAGGCGGCGCCACGGATGGCAAATTTATTCGAATAGTATCGGACTTGCACTGGCCAGGGTACGGCAATATAGAAAGTGCGATATGCAGGACTACCCCCTCGTGTATGGAAACGCGTAAAGAGTTTGAACAGTGGACGCAAACGCAAAAAAAGAACTGGGATAGAACGTCAGACAGGTAATAATTTATAGAAATGCAAACATCACAAAGCGTATCTAGGATCTGTCTTTCTTTTGATTACGAAAATTCTGTCAAGAACCTGTATCTCTGCCTGGGTCAGGTACTTTTCATTTTTTCGCAGTAATTTGTATTCATTCTGGTTCAGGTCAGTGTAAAGTGTTTCGCCTTCCTTTACCTGCCTGCCTATTGTGGGACCAGTGATTGACACAGCTACCTTGTCGCCTGTTTTCGCATCCGCGACGTTCTGACCCTGTGATTGTATCTGCTTTATGTTTCCTGCTTTATGCCCGGTGTCCTTCATCAGATCGGACCCCGGCTTGAGAATCCCGTAAATTTCGCAGCCGACTATGGCAGGATCGGACGCCCGGAAGACTGAGCCCGGGATTATTTTTATTTCAGCAGGTCTTGGCAAGTTTTCTATTTCTTTTTTCTTCGTGCTTTCTTCCTCTTCCTTGATCCAAGCCTCGTAATTCTCAATGAGATGATATATTACGTCTGATTTCATCATCTTTACGCCTTTGTCGTTCCCGAAAGTTTCGGCATCCTCGTTCAGCCCTACGTTGAATGCTATGATTATCCTGTTTGGTGCGGTCTTGTTCACATCCGCATTCATCACGTCTTTCTTCGTGACGTTTCCTATCGTGGCTTCTCTTATTGGGAATTTTTTGAATATATTTATCAAAGCCTCTAAAGACCCAAGTGTGTCGGCCTTGAGGATCAGACCTTCATCCTCAGAGGATATTTCGATTTCTTCCTTTTCTTTCTCCATCTCGCCGAGCAGTTTTTCCGCCTCTTCGAATGTCTTCGCCGTTCTTATCGGACTGCCTGCGACAACATTGTCCAGGCCCGGCGCGATTATTTTCACTCCTGCAGCTGCATAAACCTCATCAACGCTTTTGAATTTCTTTTCAGTTCTCATATCCCTGAGAGCTTCCGGCATCATAAGCGCGCGAATTTTTGCTATCATCTCGTTCTTCCCGCCTATGATTATGTAATCGTTCTTGTGCGCCGCGCCGTCGTAGATTATGGTATCTATAGTGACGCCAAGTCCTTTCACTTCCTTAACCTCGAGCACCATACCCTGCGACTTGTCGCTGCTTACGAGCTGGTCTTTCAGGTACGTTTGCGCAAGTCCTATTATTGTAACCAGTAAATCCGGTATTCCTTCCCCTGTTTTAGCCGATAAAGGCACGGCGGCTATAGTTTTTTTGAAATCAGATATCCTGTCGAACCTGTCTACAGCAAGACCGCGCGACGAAAATTGCTCGATTAGTTTGTAGAATTTCTCCTCGAACCTTCCCTGGACATCCGGGTTTTGCTTTTCATGATTCTCCAGGAAGCAGTCTCCTGATGTCCATCCGTTTATTCGGTCTATCTTGTTTACAGCTATGATAAATGGCGTTTTAGAATCTTTCAGAATGTTTATGCTCTCGTCTGTCTGCGGCATTATTCCCTCGCCGATGTCTACGACAAGTATCGCCAGATCAGCTATAGATCCGCCGCGCTTTCTTAGCGTGATAAATGCTTCGTGTCCGGGAGTATCTATGAAAAGTAATCCTGGCACGTTTATCGAGAAATTAAAGCGTTTCAACAGGCTTGTGCACATGTTGTTGATTACGTCAGAAGAAATCTCCGTTGTTCCTATCGCCTGGGTAATGCCGCCGGCTTCTTTTGATGCTATTGCTGTGTTCCTTATGCTATCTAAGATGGACGTTTTCCCGTGATCCACATGCCCTAATACGGCTATAATCGGTTGTCTTAACATGTTCAGCACCCATTGCAATTTCTATGACTGTTATGTTTAAAAGCCGCATTGCTTATTTTCTGTCTCCTATTTGTTTCAATATAATCTGTATCATAACGTCCGGCGGCCCGACGACTTCTACGTCCATGATAAGTTTCTGCTTGCGGTAGCGTTTCAGCAACGGCTCTGACTGTTTCTTGTAGACAGCGATCCGGTCCTTTATTGTCTTTTCGTTGTCGTCAGCTCTTTGGACTATCTGCCCGCCGCACTTGTCGCAAATTCCTGACTTCTTTGGCAGGAGCGGCGGCATGTTTATTTTGCCGATTTTTATGTTGGTGACATTGTATGTCTCGCCGCACTGGCTGCAGGTCCGTCTGCCAAGGGTTTTTTTGATTATTATCTTTTCGTCAAGAACAAAATTCACAACAATGTCTATGTTTGCTATTTTCTCCAGGAATTCCCCCTGCTTTACTGTTCGCGGGTATCCGTCAAGAATGTAGCCTGTTTTTATTTTAGCCAGTTTGTCCTTTACTAGCGAATTTGTTATATCGTCGTCAATGAGTATGCCTTTTTTCATATTTGATGCGATAAGCTTTCCCAGCGGCGCATGATCACGCATAGCATTTCGGAACATCTGGCCCGTAGAAACGTGCTGGATTCCCAGCTTTTCCGCAACGCGCGACGCGTACGTGCCCTTTCCACTTCCAGGTGGTCCGAAGAAGATTAAGTTCATCAATTTCACTTATGGGTTTGAAGTATTAAGAAGGTTGATTTCAATAATTTATTAGGTGTTGTATTATGGCAAAGTCTATAGGAAAGAAAGAATTTGACTCTTTAGAGAAAGAAGATCAGAAAAAATATACCCTTGAATGGAACTGTATTTGTAATCAATGTAAAGAAAAGTGGCACTACTTGGATAGCGTAGAAAAGCGAATGGAATCCCAGACAAATGCAAATATATGTGCTGGAACTACCATGTGTTGCAATCCGTGCGCAACTTCTGCAATGGGTAATGCTAATACGCAACTTGATAAACAGTTAAAGGAACTGAAACAATGTCCAAAGTGTAAGAGTGGGAACGTTAAGCGTGAGCCAAAATACTTTAAACAAAAATAAAATACTGGTTAGTTTTTCCGTTTGGTTTATTGTAAGTATTTATAGAAAAAAACTGTGTCCGATACTTAAAAAAAGAAATAATTTATGTAGTTTTTACCCGACATGTTCTGAATATGGAATTATGGCACTACAAAAACATGGATTTTTAAAAGGCTGGTTAAAAACAATTGGTAGGATAAAAAGATGCAATAAGTACCGACATGAGAAAAGCTGTGTAGATTATCCATGATGTATATTGTATTAAGAAGCATATTTTACATGTATACCTAGGTGCACATTACGAACAGTAAATTCATCTTGATTATAACTGTAGTCTCTGTTATTCTGATTTCTGGATGTACATCTTCTAGCGTTACTCAAAACGCCATACAAAAAGATGTGTCTTTGAAAACAACACCGAAATATGGCTATAACACAATAACTAATTACGATCCGATGCCTCCGAAATCTGAAAGATCTGACACAACATTGGTATATAGTACACCCGACTGTGAAAATTATGTAGAAGAACAACAGATAGATGCAGGAGATGAAGTATGTGAAAAAGGCATCTGTAGTGGAGAAATTATAAATGATATAACACATTGCAAAGAAAAATGTTCAATGCTAGTAGGTAACGCAACTAGATGGGGGTACTCCTTTATGTCAGGCACATTTTCTAACGTATGTTTTTGCAACATATGCAATATTAAAAAAACACAAGAATTTATTCAAAAAGAATTAAGCGAGCGAAGAAAATATTGGACCAGTTTGTCAATTGATAATAGTTCTTCATGTTCTCAATGCGTTGATGATATATGTTTAGACACGAGTACTCCAAAAAGATGTATAGTTGGCTATGGCTGTAGAGTATGGAGTGACCCATCGAAATGTGTTAAAGGAACTTGTCATCTTATTGAGTACGATGGAAGACTTCAAGCTCAATGTGACTAATAGATTACTTCAGTTCAGGAAACCATAACTTGAGCTCGTGTGCTGCGCCTTCTTTATCTGACGCATGGACTAAGTTCTGAACAGGTCGGAACTCTGCATTTGCTTTTACAATTGAGTCCTCGCCGAAGTCGCCTCGGACTGTGCCTTTGTCTGCGCGCGTCGGATCAGTAAATCCTGTGATTTTACGTGCTGTTGCGACTGCATCGTGTCCTTCGAAAACTATTGCGACTACAGGCGTTGAAGAAATATAATTTATCAGCCAGCCTCTGATTTTTCCGCCTATTATCTTCGGGTCTTCTGTGCCAAACTTTTCTTTCATTTCACCATACTTGCCGCTTTCTTTTGACGAGTTGATTGTCTTGTTGCCCATGCCTATTTCCTGCTCGTCCGTTGCCTGATAGTGTTTTCCGGCAAACTCTTTCGTGACATGCACTTCTTTCTTTGCTATGACTTTCAGTCCTGCTTTCTCGTAGTAGTGGATTATTTTATCCGCTAAATGTCGCTTCATCGCGTCAGGTTTTATTACAATCAGGGTGCGTTCCATGTGCATCTCTGTATTTTCATGCGGCATAGATTTAAAGATAAAATTATCAAACAGCCAGCGCGCGCTATCGACCAAAGACATATTATTTATTTCATCTTTTGTGAAAAACCCGTGGTCCGTTATTTTTTGCTCGAGTTTTATGTCAGAATTTTTCGACCTTACAAGGAAGAAGAAAATGACCGTGTGATAATCAAACTTCGTCGCGATTACTTCCTTGAAATCCAGAAATCTCTCTATTTCAATATCAAGGTTGGTCTCTTCTTTTATTTCTCTTACAAGAGCCTCCTCAAGACTTTCGCCAAACTCGACAGTGCCGCCGGGTACTATCCATTTCTCTGTTTTGCTCTCCAGAGATTCTTTTACAAGAAGAAACTTGCCGTTTTTTTCGACAAGGCCGGCGACTATTACTTTCGGCAACCTGCGTTCCATTTCATTCAACTCCTGAATAATGTCGGGTACTTTTCTACAAGAGCTGAATACTCCTGTTTCAGATCTTTCACAGGTACTCCGTCATCAAGTCTTGATCTGAAAGCATTTATCTGGCCCAGCGTTGCATAAAAATCATTAAGAAGCCCGTCGAATTCACCGTGCGCCTGGTGAAGTAAAATCCTGCGGGCATATTCTCCGAAAAGCCGTGTAGCAGCTATTCTTGTGTCGGTATCCATTGAATTTTTTTCTTTATGGTTGTAATCCCGTCTTTCTGTGCCGTTCATAAAATCACAAGAATTAATCTGTAAGTTCGATTTCAATGTTTACTTCGCGAGGAATGCGGATACGTGTTATCTGTCTTAGTACTCTGTCGTTAGCGCCGACGTCAAGAATTCTCTTGTGGATTCTCATTTCCCACGTTTCCCAGTTGCCACCGCCGCCGCCCCTGTGCATTCCGTCGCCGCATGGCGTCTTCATTACTGGTATTCTCAATTTCTTTGTCGGCAATGGTATAGGCCCAGCTACTCCAACGCCCAATTTTTGTGCAACGTCTTTTATTTCCACACACAATTCATCGAGTTGCCGTGGATCCTTTCCCGTGAGTTTTATTCTCGCCGTATTCATAATCAACTCTATTATCTCATGAATTAAAGTTTAAAAGCGTTCTTTCTGGGGCAATGAAGCACCTTCGGTGCTTCTTACGGTAAGGAAATCTTTATTTCTGGCAAAATATGACTATCCATATGAAAAAGCCGAAGCTGACTTACAACAAGCTCATCAACCAGCATCTGAAAATACTGAAAAATCTCCAGTACAAGTCAGGCCTCTTCGCCGCGTCCAGCAAAGACGTTTCCACAGGTTACGACAAGTCATGGTTCCGCGACAATTTCTACGAATGCCTTGCCTTTGCGGTTATCGGCGACTGGGATACTGTGGAACATACGTACAATGCTTTATTGGAAGTTTTCCTGAAACACGAGGAAAAGATAGACTGGGCGATACATCATAAGCCCGAGCACAAATATCAGTACATACACGCACGGGTACATCCTGAGACTTTCGAAGAGTTTTGGGAGGAGTGGGGAAACAAGCAGAACGACAGCATAGGAGCAATATTATTCATGATTGGGGAGCTCGAACACCGCCACAAGCGCGCTATTCTCAA
>CAYITT010000005.1:0-11890 GCA_964366275.1 uncultured archaeon | reverse complement strand
GAAGAATTTTCAGCCGGTGGTTTTCCGTCGGTTTGCATTTTCGAAATCTCTGCATCTCTATCAAACGTAAGTTTTGAAATTTCCATATCTCTGTCAGAAGTTAGCTTTGAAATCTCTGCGTCGCGTTCGGCTGTTTTTTTGGCAACTTCGTCGGTGCTAAAACCGGTTATAGGTCCGTCAAAATAAGCTGCTCCTATTCCCAGAGCTCCAATAACCCAGATAACAACGATCCCCGTAAGTAATATCACTGCGCCCTTTTCCATAACATAAGTATGAAAAAGTGTAGTATATAAAAATTACGTGCCTCAAAAAAAAGGGGGGGGGAGTACTTCTAAGCATATTTCAGTTCTAGATGCCGAAAAACTTTCTCGCGTTTTCTGTCGTAACGCGCAGGACTTCTTCCTTTGTAATTCCTTTTTTCTCCGCGATTATCTCGGCGCTGCGCTCGATTTTCCACGGCCTGTTGATCAGTTCTCTCGAATCCGGATCAAGCCACGGGGCATCCGTCTCTAAAAACATCTGATTTAGAGGAGTTTCCTTTGCCAGGCGTTGGTGTTTGAAGCTTTTGCATATCACCGTAGCATAAGAAACGAACCAGCCGTGTTCCAGCGCAAATTTCAGGTTAGCCTCATTTCCAGAGAAACAGTGCAGCATGACACGCTTCGCGCCCATCCCAGCCAGCATCTCCAGCGCGTCAGATATTCCTTCGTTTTTCCCTTCCGTATTATTTTGCCCGTTTCTCGAATGAATAACTATCGGCTTGTCCAGTTCTTTGGCAAGATCAATAAAATCGGCGAATATATTTTTTGATCTTACTTGTTCGTGTGCAACAGTAGTCCAGTTATAATCAAGACCGACCTCGCCTATGGCCGTAATTTTGTCTTTGTTCTGCCTGATGACTTCTATATAATTTTCAATGTCAGCTTTCGTATATTTAACCATTACTTCCGGATGGAAACCGAAACACCCGTAGACAAAGCTCGGATACTTTTCTATTCTTTCCAGAAGGTTTTCTTTGTGAGAGATATCCGCAATAGAAGCTAAGAGGGCAACCATTCCTTTCTCTTTTGCCTCATCGATAACAGAATCATCCATATATTCCAGATGGCAGTGCGCGTCAATCATTGTTAAACGATATGCAGAAGAGAATTAATAAGTTCCATGCACGAGCGACAGCGAGTCAGATTTATAATAAGTTTCTTTTCTGGATACCTAGTCTTCTCTCTAGGAAGACAAAATCTTCCTGAGACTCAGGAAAGTTTACTTTCCTCGAGTTTTCGAAAGAAAAGAATCGGTACCATGTACGCCCCTCAACGGCACGAATGCAAAGTAACCCATAAACGTCTTTGTTACTATACCGTTCGCCTTCTCCACCAACGTCATCTCGTCTCCGACAGGTATTATCATACGGCCGCCGTTCTTCAGCTGTTTGATCAGTGGTTCCGGAACCGACGGAGCAGACGCCGCGACAAGTATGCGGTCGTAAGGCGCCTCTTGTTCATAGCCAAGTGAGCCGTCTATGTTCATTACATTTACATTTTTGTAAGTGGCCAGATTTTTCTTTGCAAACTCATAAAGTTCTGGAAGTATTTCCGTGGTTATAATTTTCCCGGTCGGACCAGTTACCCTAGATAATATAGCAGCCTGGTACCCGCTGCCGGCGCCGACTTCCAGTATATTATTTCCCTTCTCCGCCTGCAGGGTTTCAGTCATTATGACAACGGTGAAAGGCTGGGAGATCGTCTGGCCTTCGCCAATAGGAAGAGGCCTGTTTTCATGCGCGTGTTCCCTGTATTGTGGCAGTACAAATTCCTCTCTCTTCACGGCTCGGAATGCGTCAATGACTGCCTTTGAACGCAACGCGTGCGAAGCCACCAGTTCCCGGATAAGTTTTTCCATTACTAGAATTAGTTCTAAAACTATTTACTACTAAGTGCCGCTCAGTATCTGATCGATATCTTCAAGCGTGCCGGTAACGTCTGTAACGTCCGTGCTGATATTGCTGACTGCTTCACTGACCTGCTCTGTATTTTTTATGCTGCTTTCTGTGCATCCACTGATAAAAAGCGCAGACGCAAGCACGACAAAGACCAGCAAAAGAGTTGTTTTATTATTCATCATAATCACCTGCAATCATTACAAGTCGAGCATTCGCCCGGATCGCATACTCCATTATCAAAACAGCCTCTGCATTGCTCACCTTGCTGTGGAAATTGGTCTTTTGAATATTGTTGAGGCTGCGGGTACTGCTGAAGCGTCCTGACTGGGTAGGTAGTAGACTGAATATCTCTTTCAGGTATTGGCTCTCCTTCGCCGAAGCCGCCTGGAAAGTCACCCGTTCCCGCAGGACTACTGCCACCATTTGCAAGCGCTTCCATCTGTGCGAGCACTTCAGGCGGCATGAACTTGCCTAGGTATTCCAAACATTTCCTGGCCTCTTCAGGTCCCTTTGAACAATAAGTTTTGCATTCCTCTCCACTACATACGCCGGGTACGCTGGGTCCGCCGCGGCCTCCTTTGCCACCGCTCAATTTCATCAGATCGACTAAATTTCCTGTGCAGTAAGGAATTATGTCTTTGTCAGGATCATTCACTCCGAGAGAATATTTCTCAATCTTGCAGTTCATCTGGTAAGGCGGCGTGAACCCAGGTATTTTTGGTATATTGCTTTCATCCATCGTGACTTTCATTTCACATTTGCCGTCAACAAGTCCGGTTATCTCAACCAGAGGCCCCTCATCTCCTTCAGGACTGAATGTAATCGGCTTGCAGATTCTGATTGCATCGTTGAAACATTCCCCGTCATTTTCATCGCAGTCTTCCTGCGTGTCAGATTTTATCTTTTCGACTTCTTCGCCGTTGCTCAGCATGACGTAAAGAATGTCTTTCAAAACAACATTTTTCAGATATCTCAGGTCGCGTTTTACTTCTGACACTTCTTCTGCTGACATATCATCAATATTTTCCCTTATCTTTGCGCGGAGCTCGTCAACTTTGCCTTTTGCCGCATTGAACATGCTTGCTACGCGGCGGAAGCGTTCTTCGTCGCTCGAGCCTGTTGACTTGTAGTAATTAGCTATGTCTTCCGACTTCCTGGCAAGCTTGTCAAACTCTAACTTGAGCTCCTCAAGCTTGAACGCTATGGAAAGCATCTCGCCCGATTCGGGGATTCTTCCAATTTCTTCTACCGCGGATTCAGACGAATCTCCTCTCCTTACACATTCGCTGAAGGAAACACAGCCGTTGAAATCTCTTTTAACAATCAGTTCCCCGCCTTTTCCATTGCAGGCAAAGTATGCTTCTTTCGCGATCTCCTTAGGACAGGCATTTTCATCGCCGCAGCTTATTTTTTTGCATCCGTGGCTGTCATAATTAACAAAAACTTTTTTGCCTTCTTCTTTGCAGGCTATCTCCTTTTCCCTGAATTCTCTTTCAGGCAGGTCTCTGCATTGGTCTTCTTTTTCCTCGACGCATCTGGCCATCTTGCAGCCGCGGCTATTCTCAAGAACTCCCTTCATTCCCAATTCGCCGCACTTTCGCATAGACTGCGTTATCTCTTCAAAGGAAGGACAGGTTTGCTGGGAGGAAAACATGGAAAACGAATTTTCTTCTCCGCTGCCGCTACTGAACTCGCATCGGAATTCCTGGCATCCGCCATACCCTCTGAAATGTCTCGGGTGTCCGCCGCTTTGTTCGCACCTCTTGATCTTTTCGTCAGGAATCGGTTGACAGGAAGATGTTCCTCTTTCGCAGTTTACCCTGATATAACCCGTGTTTTTGTCAACTTCCTGGGTGCATCCTGAAGGCAGTTCGGATAGTGAACACGGCTCGCAGGAACAGCCAAATTCTTTCTTGAAACATGATACGGTAGAACCGTCAGAACATTGTCGCGTTACTGGGCAGCTGTCTCCACTAATGCAGTCGTTGCACCCGTATTCTTCTCCCCTCTCACAGAATCCATCGTTATTGCAGCTTCCCTGAGTTCGGCAGTAAATGACCTTTGCAGAGCCGCCTTCATAGCTGCATTCGCATCCTGGCGGGCAATAATTGGAAGGTAAAGTCGACTGTCCGACTCCGCATTCGCCGTCCATTGAAAAAGAATTAACTCCGCACTTGCCGTCTTTGCAGACACCAGAGCAAAACTTTTCAGCTTTTGATCTCCATTCATCAGCCGTCCTGCAAATGCCAACATCCTCTGAACCTGCCTGGCCGTCATAGCAGGACCATTTCGCCACCTTGTAGCCTTTCTGTCCTGCAGGATCATATCTGCATCTGTATCCAGTTGCACATCCGTTTGGATCTTTATCAGTTTCAGTTACCGCAGTGTAGCCTTGTTTTGGCTGGCATCCGGCAAAAGGAGGCGGTGCCGGACAGCTATTTTCTACACAGACGCCGTCCGAACATTGTCCGGGACAGGCAAAATAATTTGTCTTTGCCAATCCATTTTCGCACGAATATTCATTTACCGTATTGCCTGAACAGCTATCAACAAGTTCGTACTGGTATGTTCCGTCAGGCTGGATATTGTATTTTGTAGTTCCTTTGTGAAAATAAGCTAATCCATTATCAGAATCAATACAGGGGATGGTTGTGCCGTAGTCGTGTCCAGCGCAGCTTGGCTCGCAGGTGCTGCATGTCCCTTCGCTGCAGCTATTCTGGCAGGTTGATACAAAACCATCAGGACAATTTTTTGTACTTGGATTACAGGAATTCATAGAAGAAGGATAAGAACAAACACCCACACTGCAGATTCCCGAAGAAGAATAAGACTTGATCTGGCCGCCCTCGCAGGTTGTTGCCGGCGGTGAATTACACGTCACGCCTTCACAGGGGTCAGTCTGATTTTCTGCGAAAACAAACGGGGATGTAAGTAGAATTGCCAAGATGAGTAAGCCAATTTGGCCTTTTGCCATTCTATAACAATGATTTTGGGCCGTATATAAGCTTTTTGTTAAAAACAAAATTCAAGTGCCGCTCAGCTAGTCCATTTTAAAAGATTTCTTTTTACTCTAATTAATGGACGAATTCCTGAAACACTACGGCACGACTTTTGAACAGGTTGTTGAAACATACAGCAAACAAATTCTCAGAAACGCTTACCGCATAGTTCGCAACACTGCAGATGCAGAAGATGTCGCACAGGAAGTTTATCTGAAATTATTCAGGAAATATGATCAGTTTGATTCTAACAGCAGTTTGTCAACCTGGATAAATGCGATAACCCGCAATGCTGCAATCGACGTTCTTCGTGCAAGATATCGCGACCCGCTACGTGATCCGGCTGACATAATGTTTCACGAACCGGCATACCGGCCTTCAGATCCTGTAGAGCAGCGTGATCTGATAAAAATGGTAAATGAAAGCATGGAAGTACTGTCACCAAAAGAGAAGAAGATAATGATTCTTTTTGCTGAAGGATACGAATATAGAGAACTGGCAGAAATATGCGGAATTCTGGAAGGCACTGCAAGAAGCAGACTTTTCAGGGCTCGCGAAAAGCTGACACTCGCCAGGTTGAGCAAATTAAGCCAGGGCAATTAGAATTCCCAAGTTTCGATAAATCTGTCAACGATTACATCAAGGAAACTCGTCTTATGAGCAACGATATATTCAACTAATTTTTTGGGGTCGCTTACCTTGTATATGCGGAATCTGCCTTTCTTTAGATGAGTTACAGATCCGCCCTGCTGCAGTTGCTTCAGGTACCACGATAATGTGGATAAAGGTATGCCTGTCCCTTCCGAAATCTTCAGCGGTGTCGACTTCTTCTTCTCTATCAGAAATATTATGATATGCCTCATCTTGTCGTTTCTAAGAATGTTTAAAATCGCTTTTTCCTCATCCGTCCAGTTCTTCGTCAGAGGATAATATCTCGTATAATTCTTGTCCTTCTCCGTTCGTATAAGCCCGTTCTTGTACAGAAAATGCAGATGATAATCCAGAGAACCTGTTGCAAGAGTCGTTCTTCTTTGAATCTCGCGGAAATGCAGTCCCGGAGATTCTACAATGCATTGGTAAATACGACGCCGCACTTCAAGCTCAAGCGGCTGCTGGTAATCGTTCATTATCACTCACTTTGTGAGAAGGGCGAAAAACAATGAGATTAGTACAAGAACTTCCAGTGCCTGTATAGAAATCCCTATGTAGCCAAAATAACCTATGGCAAAATTCTCTATAAGTTTTAACGCGGCTTTCAGTGCAAACAGGAAGAATGCCGACGCCACAAAGAGCAGCCGCTCATTTTTCTTCTTCATATAGGCCTTTGTTGATATCACGGCAAGTCCTGACGACAACAGGAAGACAAGTATGAGCGTCACGTCGTAAAAAGTGAACTGTGAGTCTCTGCCGCCCAGGTGTATGTAATGGCTTCCCGATAGTACCCCTTCCGAAAAGACAAGGTACGCCGCCGTCATGACAACGACGCCGATATAGAATACAAACAACATGTTTTCCGTTATTTTCATAGTCTATAATTGATAATTAACCCTTATAAAAACTACATTCAGCTCATTTTATGGAACTCCAGACGTCATTTCAGAAGTGGTGAGCCTTAGTCACTGATATCCGATAAATTTCTCCGACTTTATTTTCTCTGCCGGTATTTTCATCTGACTGAGCAGTAAGTTCATTCCGTCGACCATGGGAGGCGGACCGCATATGTAGTACGTGCTTCCAGTCAGGTCACGCACATGCTCCTTTATCATCTTTTCGTCCACGCGTCCCGTAATACCTTTCCAGCCCGGAGACTCCTCCGGCCTTGTCACGGTATAAACAATTTTTATTCGTCTGTTTTTCGAGACAATCTCATCCAGATCGTGCTTGATCGCGATATCCTTCTCCGTCTTGTTTGAATAGAGTAGTACTATTTCATAATCCAGATTCGCATCCGTCACAAATTTTATCATTGATCTAAAAGGCGCAATTCCTATGCCGCCTGCAAGCATGACATGCTTTTGGCCCTGCATCAGGAAACCACCGTACGGGCCTTTCATGTTTATCATTTTCTGCTGGACTATATGTTTCTTGAATTCGCTCTCGCTCATTTTCATCGAAATCATTATTTCTTTTTCCGTTGGTGATGAAGCCATGGAAAAAGCCCGGAAATCTTTGCCTATGGTAAGTATAACATACTGGCCTGGTTTGAAATCAAAGCCATCAGGCTTTTCCAGAAAAAAGCTTTTCGTATCCGGCGTTTCCTGCCGTACGCGCAATATTTTAACATCCTTGACGATTATGTTCATTTTTATCACCGAAAGAAGTTTTTATCCGTAAAAACTTCATTTTTCACTACTTCCGAATTTGCACTACTTTTCAACAGCTGCACCAAAACCCCTATTAAAGGGGCAAGCCATTATTCTGATATGATGGTGCCTAGCATCAGTGTCCGGTCAGATTGGCACCGACATGCAACCTCCATTCCTGATGCTTGAAAGACATCAGAGGTCTTTCATCATACTAGAGCCAGAGGTTCACAAAGTTGCACCCGCTTCCCCCGATCCTCTGGCTTCTTTTTCTTTACCATCTTTTTCGCTACAGACTGACGCACTTCATGCGTCGTTCGGTAAAAGAAAAAGCTAGGTTTTTCAAAAAGAAATATTACTTTCGTAGAATAAATAGATTATAAGAAACGACAATCACTTTTTCAGAAGAACTGCGTTGACAATGCCGTCCTGACCCGGTCTTGATGTGACTCGCGCCTTTCCGAGATTCGTCTCAATTATCGCGCCTTTCGTGATTATGTTTCTTCTTACAAACTGGGAATCGGCTTTGTTTTCAGCGACAGAAATTATCTTTGCAATTTTGTGCTTTCCGTCAACAACGACATTTGCAGTTTCAACAAGAAGTATGACTGCTTTTGTATTTCCCCCGCGCACGCGGGTAAGTTTGACCCTCGTCTTTCCTATATGAGCCGGCAGAAAGTCTCTTCCACGTTGTGCACGTGTCTTCTTGTAATTCTTCTTTATTGCCCCGCCAGTTATTTTCTTCTTCGAGGGTAATTGCCACTGAGTCATGCTATCAGCTGTTAGTATAATGCGTTATCTTTTAAAGCATTACTAAAGGTATTAAATTTTGTCAAATATATGGGGAATCGAAGATTCTCCTGTACAGGTCGATTGAAATCGACCAAGTATTTAAATGTATGCAAAGTAATGATGATAGTTATATTTGGATTTAGGAGGCTTTTTAATGGAACGCCCTATAGATGTATTGAATAACGCAAAAGGAAAAAGAGTTCTTATCCGCTTGAAGAAAGGCGGGGAAATCTCTGGTATACTGCAGGCAATGGATCTCCACCTTAACATGTGGTTGGAAAATGCCGAGCAGGTCTCGGACGACGAAAAAGTCCGGTTAGGAACAATCCTGATACGCGGTGACAATATACTGTATGTTTCTCCCGAAAAAGGGGACTAATTCAGAATAAAGGAAAGCTGATCTCATAAATCAACATGACCTTTACGGCTGAAAGAAAAACTGGTGAAAAATTGTGTCAAAGGGAACACCCTCATTTGGTAAGCATAACAAGATAACACACATACGTTGTCGAAGATGCGGCAGACATAGTTATCACCAGCAGCAGGCACACTGCGCGGCATGTGGTTTTCCGCGTGCAAAGATGAAGCACGAAGCATGGAAATGGAAGCCAATCAACCGCTCTGGAAGAAAACGCATCGAGCACAAGCACCAGAAAGTCAAGACGGCTCGACAAGGTCGTCATCCTAAGAAATAGTTTTTTCTTTTTTTATTCTAAGGGACTATTGATATTTCGCTATTTGACGCGAGAAACTCATCTATAGCATCTATCTTAGTATCGTAGGGCCCTACTTCGCCGTCCCCAAGACCATTGCTTTTACCACTACCAACAATATCTTGATGAGCAGCAGTTTGTTCTGCATCCGGAAATGCAACACGTCCTGCGTTGGCATTTTTCTGGACATAGTAGTCCCGCATGCCCTCGATCCGTCCAATGCCTCCGATACTTTCCAGTTCCGGCAAAGCTCCTTCAAGGATATTTCTAACGTAAGCATCAGTTCTGATCACGCGTGGCGGGCTCCATGTGTCAATAAAGTGCTCAAATGCTTCAGGAAACGTAGTCTCCAGCCATGCCGCTCTTTCAACGGCCGGTAGATTGGGATTGTCTCGTAGTCCGAGTTCAACCATTTTTATATCAGCAAAGCCATCTCCTGTCCGCAAAATGTTGCCCGTTGCGTCAATGGTCATGACAAAGTTTTCAGGATTCGTGTCCGCTAATCTGAATACTTTTCCTGTTTCAGGGTTGCGCGTAGCTTTCAAATATTTGCCAGCCAGTCTCCCAAAACCTTTTTCTATGTCAGATAATTGCGACGCAAATTCGCCAGGCCGGCTGCTAATTTCTTTAAGTTCAATATTTCTTACATATTGCTCAACTGTAACCGAAACAGTTTCGCCGATGTAACCTAAATCATACGCATCATACAATTCCGGCAACACGCCTTCCGACATAAGCGCCCGGCCTCTGGGGCTTCTCAGTACAGAAATTTCCGCGTCTAATTCAAGGCTTCTGCCGGCTCGTGGTATTTTAACAACAAAGTCAAGGCCCGTTCCTTCAAGCACAACATGATAAACATATTTGGTTGCCCCTTCGCCTACGTATTCAACGCTGTAAAATACTGAGTTCGGGTTGGCTGCTCTGGCATCTCTGATATGTTCAACATAATCACCAAATGACTGTTCAACGTTCCCTGATCCGAGGCGGCGCTCGATATTTCTTTCTATTACGGTGCGTACAACTTCAGAATTTCTCGTAAGGAGTTCGCCAAGAACGCCGCGCGCTCTCGCATTAATATTATTCCCGAAATCAACCCTGAAACCATCCAGAGCCGTTGCTCTGACAGTCACGTCAGAATCTACTTTTGGTCTTGCAGCAACCTGCTCCGATAAATCCTGCGGTCTGGACGCTTCAAGTTCATATCTCAATTGTTCCAGTTTCGCCTTGATGCGAACATCTGAAGCGCTTGATATCGCAGTATCAATAAGCGGTAAAGCATCGGATGTTGCTTTGGCGGGCTCAAGCATGCCTACAATATGCTCGACTTCTGCATTTTCAAGGAGCCCTCCGCTAACGTCTCCGCTAAGCCGCTCGGGATGCCTTATACTTTCAATATCATGGCCTACCCTTCTGAGGCTTAGTATGTAACTGTCAATAATTTGCACTTGTGCGCCACGAAATTGACTTAATGACAAAACAGGTGTCGGTTCGCCTGGCTCTATTTGCGCGAGTTTGCCTGGCTTACCATCGGTAGGGAAAAGGTCATCGAGTTCCTTTAAAACAGCCCTCCTGTAATCTTCATCTATACCATCACCACAACCGGCAAATCCTGTGACCGCGCCTGATATGCAGCTTATTCCACGCCCGGCTTTTTCCTCTTCCTTGACAACTTTACCTAGTTCTTCCTGAAGTATCTGGCTTCTCGACTTGCCTGTTCTTTGCGCAATGTCGCCCTTTTCAATAAGTTTGTCAAGAAGTGTGAGAATATTATCATTTGTTTTTTGCAGGTTCTTCTTTGCTTCTTCATTTTGTCTTTTCAGTTCGGTTAGGTCTTCTCTCTGTTTCCTGATTGATTCAACCTCTGCATCAAATCTTGCTTTGTTATAATTCTCTCCTATTCTAAGAGTCGCCTCGCGCGCCGCAAGGTAATTTTCTTTTATAATTATTCTATCACCGTTATCTTTCAGTTGTTGTTCGAGGCCTGCCTTAGCTTCTTTCAGTGCTGTTATTCTTGCGGGCCCTGTTGCAAGTTCCCGTGATGCTCTTATGTTTTTGACGGAGCTTTTTGCCAGCACATAGAACAACAAAGCCTGCGTAGTAGCTTCGCCGCACTCGGCTGAACTGTAACCTGCTTCGTAGCACAATCCTATTGAATGATAAAGTCCTGCTCCCATCTCTACTGCAAAATAAGCTTCGGTAGCTGCCTGCACCAGCCTTACGCCGGAAGAAATTCTTGAAGCCGCTGCCACGCTTGTGGCTGGAATAAATGTACTCGCAACGGTAAGTGCAACAGTTGCTCCCATTATTTTCAGGTTTGTCGGTTCGCCAAAAGTTTCTACTGCGTTCATTACTCCCGTACTGAAGGGGCTATGAGTGTTAGAGATCTTGAAAGTAGCAGTAGCGACGTGGTCGTCCGCGGCTTCTCCGAGTCTGCCAGAGCATCTTTCCTTTACAAGGCTGTAAGCATTTACTATTTTTTGCGCTTCACTGGTCGCACTTTCGACCGACTGGGCCGTTTCCCATGCTGCATAGCATGTGGTCTTTTTAGGGTCCTGACGATACGACGGCATCATATTTTCAATATTTTTCAGCATCAGAACTCTTGCATTTACTTTTGCCTCGTAGCTGTAGTCTGTTACATCTTCACCCTGCAGCGCACCGATAAATTCACTGGTAGTTCCGACATATTTACCGATTTCTTGCATACAAACTCCAAGCGGACTCTGTAGTCCTTGAGAAGATAAATAACAAGCTATTACCTTGGATATAAAATCTTTCTCTCTCTCGAGCTGTGCTCTTGTTACGCCGCCCCTGAAATCTTTTATGAAATTTGTTGTTCCTGCGTCTATCGGCAAACCCTGGCTTGGATCCAGACAATTTCCATAACCAGTGCAGGCTTGTCTACAAGATTCAATATTAGCAAATTTGTCGCTCTTGCTCTTCCACTCAAAGAAAACTTCCTGATTGAAACTTGGCGTACTAGCTGGGCTTGAAGCCTGTCCGCTAAATTTGAATGAATGTACTCCGCCAATAGGTGATCTTACATATGTTATTTTTCCGTTCGTTTCCTGGAAACTTATCTCTGACCAGTACTGGACTTCCCATCCAGGCCCTGTCTGGCCTTGGCTAATCCATACTTCACAG
>CAYITT010000004.1:0-11978 GCA_964366275.1 uncultured archaeon | reverse complement strand
CAGAGTCTTTCAAATATTCCTTCACTTCTAAAGCTCTTTGATCGAGACCGTCTTTGTTCACTAAAGGAAATACAGCACAGTTGAAAGGTGATATCTGGCGCGGAAATGAGAAAAGCGTGCGCTCACCTTCTTCCCTGTAGGCTAGCTCGAGAAGAGCGTAAATGTTTCTGTCGACACCGAAACTTAATTCCAGTACATGAGGAACAAAACGCTTTCCGTCAACAAACACGTCCATTTCTTTCTTTGACAGTTTTTGATGAGCCCCAAGATCATGATCCGTGCGATAATGGACACCACCAACTTCAACGAAGCCGCCTAGAGATTCAAGACTAACTTCCATATCCCAGTGATATTTGTTGTAAAATGCTTTTTCCTCGTCAGCTAACTGCCTAAACCGGAAAAGTTCTTTTGGTAATTTTAGAACGTCAAAAAAGAACTGCTGTACCTTTGCCATATGATAAACATAAAACTGCGGGAGATGTTTTGTAAGATCATGGCAGGAGATTTCATCTACTTTTCCGGACTCTCTGTTTTTCACGAAGTAGGCCCGGATCTTGTAATCACTGACTTCAGAAAATTTAGAATGTTCCTCTATTTTTTCGGCATCAAAGAAAATCTGCAACTCTGCCTGGGTGAATTCGCGCATTCGGATCAACAGGTTTCTCGGGCTTATCTCATTCCTGTAGGCTTTGCCGATTATTGCAAGCCCGAGAGGCAGTTGCTTGCGCAAACATTCAAACTCGCGCAAAAAGTTTACATAGGCACCCTGGGCAGTCTCACCGCGCAGATAACCTTTTGCGACATTTCCCATGGCACCTAAGGAAACCGGGAAGAGCAGGTTTAGTACCCCAATTTCTTCGAATGCGCCACTACATTTCGGGCATTTAATATTGTGTTTTTTAATTATTTCTGCAGTTTCTTCGAGGCTCTTGCCTTCGAAAACTTCTTTCAGGTCTTCCTCAATGAGCTTATCTGCTCTTTCAACCGAACCGCACTTTTTGCATTTTACTATCGGATCGACGAAAGAATCTACATGACCTGAAGCAACCCAGACTTTTTCGTGCATTATGTCCGTAGGAGCGATTTCATAGAAATTGTCATCAAGGCCTAAAAAGAAGCGACGCCATTCATTCTGCCAGTTGTTCTTAATTAGCGCGCCCAGATGGGCATAATCGTAAAACCCTGACAAACCGCCGTAAATCTCGGAAGATGTCCAGAAAAAGCCTCTTCTTCGGGCTATTTCCTCGATTTTGTTTGTCTTATTAACCATGCTTATCTAATTTACAAAAACAGCTTTAAAACCGTTTACATCATAAATATAACTGATTGTTATGGAGAAAACAGACATCTTTAGCATCGTAAAGAAAAAAGGTAAAATAACTGCATTCAGTCAGTGTAGATGGTTCTGACGCCTTTATTTTTTGGCAAAGACAAGCAACTGATACCCAAGATTTAGATATTTTTGGTTTTGTGTCATCTTTAATTCAAACTCAATCATTTTGTCGTACACTTCTTTATGAGAGAACATCTCATTTAATTCATTTTTTGGTACAAAGGAAGTAAATGTTACATCAGAATCTAATTTTAGAATCTTTAATTTATTTTCTTTGAACAGTTTCTTTATTGATTCCGGCTTGAACAAGATAAAATTAATACTGGTTTCAGAGACACCTTCCAGTTTGCTTCTTTTACCTGAGTAAAATTTTTCAAGCCTGTCATGAAGCTTAATCCCATTATAATTTTTTAATGATGTATACAGAATTGCGCCTTTTTTCATAACTCTAAAAACTTCAGGTAGTGTTTTTTTGGGATTTGCAACAGACAAAACATTTCTTTCTGCAATAACAAAATCAAAAAATTCATTATCAAATGGCATATTCTCTATATTGTTTTCAAATAGTAGCACTTTTTCCCCAAGCTGTTTATCTAAAAATTTCCTTCTGGCTTCCTTAATCATGCCGGGTGATATGTCAACCAGATAAATATTTCTATAACCTAAATTTGCTAGTTTAATTGCCCATTTTCCGGTGCCGCCACCAGCATCCAAAATACGCGCTTTTTTATTCTTCGGTAGAAACTTTCTGAGTTTGATCATTTTTACGTCGTCTATTAGCTGAACAATCGGCTCTTTCAATTCACCCTTGTCGTAATGTCTTGATAAAGAATTGTAATATTTTTTAATCGCGGGCACTGATTTGTCCATAATTAGAATCTGAAACTTGTATTTATAAAAACATCTAAAAAACTCTTATAATGCATGAAACCCAAAAATTTTCACCTGTTAGTGTACATTGGAGAATAACTTCAAGCTGTAATCTCAGGTGCAAACATTGTTATGTGGCCGCGGGCGATCAAAACATATCAGTAAACCTTTCTGATTCTAAAAATTTCATTGATTTAATGGCCAAAGCCTGGCCCGTCGAAGAAATAATAATAAGCGGCGGCGAACCAACGTTGCACCCTAATGTAAAAGAAATAATTGAATATGTGACTACAAAGAGAATAAAACCAATCATATTCACAAATGGCATTCTAACTGAAACCATAAAGAAAATTTTGCCCATAGACGAATTGGCATTTATAGTATCCCTTGATGGATTCAGAGAAGACCATGAAAAACTAAGAGGACCGAATACCTGGGTAAAAACACTTGAAACGATATCTTTACTTATTAAAGAAAAAAGAAATTTGACAATCAGCTTTTCCGTAAACAATTATAATATTGAAAAATCCGAAGCCTTCCTGAAATTCCTTACAGAACTTGGCGTCGAAAAGGTCGCTATCAGCCAGTTTATGCCACTGGGTAGAGGATTTCTTAACAAAGAACTTTGTGTTAACTACAAGGATTATATCAGGGTCATTGAGCAGATAAAAAATTTTTCTGAAAAATCGAGTACTGAAATCGCAGTCTCGGAAGAGGACGGACTTACCTGTACCGGAGGAATAAACCGAGTTAGCATAAACGAAAAATTTGAGGTTTATCCATGCCCACTTCTAACGAGCAAAAGCAGATGGTTGATGGGACGTGTTCCCGAAATATTTTCTGAAGAAATAATACCACTACAATTATCATTTCTATACAAGAAAAATAAGGATATTGCTTGCAAAAACTGTTCAAGTAATAACTGGTGCTCCTGCGTAGCATTAATGGATATGTACCATATGCTTTTCTATTCGGAAAATTATAGCTTTAAAAATTAACACTTAATAATGAAGAAAGGTGGATTGATGCCGTACCAATTTATAAATTAGCTGCTGACGTTAGCAGCCGAATTCTCGTTTTAAAACCTACCTTAATCATAGTAAAAGTGATAGCATGACTTACGTACTTACGGAAGAGGGCAAAAAGCATCTCCAACACGGCCTTCCTGAGAAAAGACTTCTTGACATGCTCAAAGCCGGACCGATGGAAATGGGCGTTGCCACGAAAAAACTAGGGCATGATTTTGTTATTGCATTACAATGGTGCAAGAAATACAAATGTGTAAACATTGTAAACGGAAAACTTATTCTGGTAAAGGAAAACGTAAGGGAAATAGACGAACAGTCCAAAGAACTAAATTCGTTAGCCAATGGCAAAGAACCTTCTTCTGGAATGCTCGAAACTCTTGTTCAAAGAAAGCTCGTAAAAATTGATAGGGAAGATATAGTGAAACAAGCAGAAAAACTTGTGGGCAAAGAAATAACCAATCTCAGCACGGATCTCATAAAAACAGGTATGTGGAAAAAGGTCCATTTGAAACCTTACAATGTTGAATCAGCTGGCAAGGTATTACATATCGGCAAACAGCAGCCATACAACCGCTTTCTCTCACAAGTAAGAAGAAAGCTAGTAGAAATGGGTTTCAAGGAAATGAGCGGACCGACAATCGAGCTGGAGTTCTGGAATTTTGATGCCTTGTTCCAGCCTCAGAACCATCCCAGCAGAGACTGGACACAAACTTATTCGTTGAAACAGCCAAAAGAAGGAACACTGCCAGATAAAGCCCTCGTAGACAAAGTTCGCGCGGCGCATGAAAACGGCGGGCGCACAGGCAGCACCGGATGGGGATACAAGTGGGACCCGAAAAAGGCGGCGAAGCTTATGCCGAGAGCGCACGGCACGGCGATATCCGCGCGCATGTTAACGCAATGTGAAGTCCCAGGAAAATACTTTACTATATCACGATGTTACAGGCCAGACATAATAGATGCTACTCATGGTGTGGAATTCAACCAGACCGATTGTATTGTAATTGATGAATCACTGAATTTCCGGTCGTTGTTAGGTATACTGAAAGAATTTGCCGCCGAGTTTGCCGGAGCTGATAAAGTGAAATTCCTGCCTGATTATTATCCGTTTACCGAGCCTTCGGTGCAGATGTCGGCGAAACACCCAGAATTGGGATGGATAGAATTGGGCGGTGCCGGAATATTCAGGGAAGAATTAACAAAACCGCTTGGCATTGATGCTACCGTAATCGCCTGCGGCCTAGGTATTGACAGACTTGCTATGTTCAAATTAGGCATCACTGATATACGCAATTTATTCAGTCAGAATCTGGATCTGCTGAGAAAACAGGTGGTGGTGTAAGGTGAAAAGAATGATCTTCTCGATAGAAAAGTTGAAGAAAAACGAAGCCCGGAGCATCTGGAGTTAAAAACATGCCAAAGATAGAAGTATCCCACAAAGATTTGTGCACATTAATCGGACGTAAACTGTCTGTAGAACAATTAGCTGACGAGATACTGTTTGCCAAAGGGGAGATAGATGAAGTCAGCGACGACATGCTAAAGCTTGATCTCAAGGATACAAACAGACCTGACATGTGGAGCGCTGAAGGCGTCGCACGCGAAATAAAAGCAAGGAAAAATCCTGAATTTCCTGACTATAATGTCAGGAAATCCGGATATGCTGTTATAGCTGATAAAAGTGTTGAAAACGTGAGGCCTTACACCGCCTGCGCAATTGTAAAGGGTGTTAAATTCGACAAAGCTGTTTTGTCGCAGATTATCCAGCTGCAGGAAAAAGTCGGGGGAACTTTCGGTCGCAACAGGAAAGAAGTTGCAATAGGTGTCTATGATTTAGACAGAATAAAATTCCCGATCAAATACACGACGGTCAAACCGGACGGAATAAAGTTCGTGCCGCTAGGGTTCAGCGAACACATGACGCCAAAAGATATTCTGACAAAACATCCAAAGGGCAAAGAGTATGGGCATCTGCTGACTGGAAAAGACTACCCAATATTCGTTGACTCAGCCGGCGAAGTTTTGTCGCTTCCACCAATAATCAATTCCAATCACAGCGGGCAAATAACTGAGAAGACAAAGGACGTATTCATAGAATGCAGTGGTTTCGACAAGAAATTTCTGAACACGGCAATAAATGTTCTGGTGGCTGCTCTTCACGAGCGCGGCGGGGTCGTATACAGCGTAGATGTAAAGTATCCTAACAAGACAGAAGTAACGCCCGACATGGAGCCCAAAAAATTCTCGGTAAATATTGATTCTTTAAAAAAAGTCGCCGGTCTTGATCTTAAGGACAAAGAAATAATAGACCTGCTGAAAAAATCACTCTATGATCCGAAATTAAAGGGGAAAAACATTGAACTTCTTTATCCTGCATACAGACAGGACATAATGCACGAGAGAGACGTAGCTGAAGATGTGCTTATCTCGTATGGCTTCAACGAAATAGAGCCACGAAAGCTGAAGATAATAACAAAAGGGGGTATGTCAAAATCATACGCCATCTATGAGAAAATAACTCAGATAATGATCGGCTGCAGCTTCCAGGAAATAATCTCCTACACGTTAACAAACAAGGAAAATCTCTTCAACAAAATGAATTTGCATGGCGGATGTGTCGAGATAGATAACCCTATGTCGACAAACTGGTCGGTTTTCCGGACGGATCTTCTGCCTGGGTTGTTAGAATTTCTTTCGAAAAACCAGCACATTGAATACCCGCAGTCAATTTATGAAGTCGGAAATATAGTTTTGATAGACGCGAATGCGCCCACAAGAACGATAGATGAAAACAGGCTTGCGGCTGCCATAACATCAAGCACTGTAAACTACGAAATGGTTTCTTCGGTGCTGGACGCGCTATTCAGGAATCTAAAAATAAACTATAACCTGAAGAAATGCGACAACAAAAGTTTCATTGAAGGCAGGACTGCAGAAATAATTGTCAACAAGAGACGAATAGGTTTCATAGGAGAAGTCCATCCGCAAGTGCTTAATAACTGGGGAATAGAAAAGCCTGTAGTTGCGTTTGAGATAGATCTGGATGATTTAGCTAAATAATCACGCTTTTCTTTTCCTTATCCGACCACTAACAGGGATTATATCTTTTTCGTCGCTGAAGATCTTTTTCTTTTTTCGCATAACTATCTAATGAAAGGAAACATTTTCTTGTACCATGGCATGCTTGAAAACTTATACTCTTCTCCGACCAAAGAAGCTGCAATACTCATTATTTTGTTGCTCACATCAGAATTAGGGAACTGTCGTATGACAGGCGTTCTGTTGGCAACAGACTTCTGAACTTTCACATCCTCGGGTACCTCTCCAAGAATATTGACTGAGTCAAGCATTGTAAGAATATCTTTCTTACTCATCTCATGATCTCTGCCGGTTACCCTGTTTAATATGACACCGGTCACTTTCGTGCCTAGCTGCTCGGAGAGCTTAGATGCTTTCAACGCGTCAGTGACTGCAGAAATTTCCGGGTTCGTTACAATAACGATTTCGTCCGCGGCTTCTATCGCTGCGAGAGCCTCGCGGCCGAAACCGGCTGACGCATCAAGGATGACTATGTCAGTGCTTCCTATCAAATCAAGCAGCGCATTCGGGAGGTCCTTTGAATCGACTCCTCTCATGTCGCGAAGAGATATACCAGCAGGGACAATACGCAGTCCTGATTCGTGAACGTAAATGGCGTCTTTAATATTAGCCCTTCCTTTCAGCACATCGTGTATAGTAACAGGATAAAGAGGCAGACCAAGATGCATTCCTAAAGAGGGTGTGGTGAGATTTGCGTCAAGAACTATAACATCCTTTCCCATTTTAGCAAGGGCCGCGCCGAGGTTCGCAACCATTGTAGTTTTGCCAACGCCGCCTTTTCCGGAAACTACACCTATTATACGCGTCATTACCACACCAATGCTAAGTCTTGTTTTGTTACCTTTTTATAATTCTTTTCGTGGGTTAATTTAAGCGGGCGTGACGCGATTCGAACGCGCGACCCCCTGCTTTCTTCGAACCGGATGACACACTTTGTGCGTCTTTTTACCGGATTAGAAGGCAGATGCTCTGTCCAAGCTGAGCTACACGCCCTTTCCCTATCTACATGTTCAAATTTTACATTATTATAGCCATACTTAAAAGCGTATCAAATAATAGAACTTTGATGCCTATGGATTTTACCAAAATCGACAAAAAGTGGCAGACTAATTGGGAAAAGGCAAAGATTTTCGAGTCAAATCCCTCGAAAAAGAGAAAATTCTTCACTTCCATAGTTATTCCTTACGTGAACGGTAACCTGCATATAGGACATTCTTACACATTCACACGAACAGATGTTTATTCCAGATTCAAGAGAATGCAGGGATACAATGTATTGCTTGCCCAAGGCTTCCATGCAACAGGCGAGCCTATACTTGGAACTATCGAGAGATTGAAGAAAGGCGACAGCAGCCAGGAAGAGACGTTTCTTTCTTTTGGCGCTACTAAAAAAGACCTCGAGGATTTTGTGAAAAAAGGCCCGAAATATGCAGCAGAGTTCTGGGCCAAGAAAGTTGAGGAAAGTTCAAAACTTGTCGGCTACTCCGTGGACTGGAGAAGAAAATTTACCTTATCAATCACGCCTCAGTTTTCACGGTTTGTTGAATGGCAGTATAATACACTAAGGAAAAAGGGCTATGTTGCCCAGGGGACGCATCCTGTCGTCTGGTGTCCTAAAGACCAAAGCCCCACCGGCGATCACGACAGGCTTATCGGTGAAGGCGAAAGCCCGGCAGAATACACGATACTGAAATTCAAATATGATGATTACATACTGCCCGCAGCAACTCTGCGACCGGAGACAATCTACGGCGTTACAAACATTTGGATCAATCCAGAAGCTGAATATGTTTTAGCAGAGATAGACGAAGAGAAGTGGATAATCAGCAAAGAAGCGGCCCTCAAACTAAGAGACCAGTTAAAGAAAGTAGGAACTCTGCATCCCTTCAACATAAGCAAAATCATAGGCGACGATTGTACCGAGCCAATAAAAGACAGGCCAATAACAATACTTCCTTCTTCATTTGTGGATCCAAAGAATGCCACAGGTGTAGTAATGAGCGTGCCTGCGCATGCGCCATTTGACTGGATAGCGCTCAAGGAATTGAAAGAAGAGTATAATGCTGATCATATCAAACCGATAAACGTAATAAAAATAGATAATTTCGGACAGTTTCCTGCTGTAGAGGTATGTGAAAAAATGAATATCACTAGCCTTTCGCAAAAAGATCTCCTGGATGAAGCTACTTCTATAATCTACAAGAAAGAGTTCCATACGGGAATAATTGCAACGGGACGTTATGCAGGACTAAAGGTAAGCGAGTCGAAAGAAAAGCTTACAAAAGATTTTATCGACCAGAACATTGCAGATAAAATGTGGGAAGTAAACGACGTGGTATGCAGATGCACTACAAGATGCCATGTTAAAATTCTGGAAAATCAGTGGTTTTTGAAGTACTCGGATGAAAGCTGGAAGAAGGAAGTCCGCAAATGTCTCGGAAAGATGAAGATCTATCCGGAAGAGGCAAGAAATAATTTTGAAAGTACTATAGAATGGCTGAAAGACAAGGCATGCGCAAGGAAGAGCGGACTTGGAACGCCGCTGCCATGGGACAAAGAGTGGATTGTTGAAACGTTAAGCGACTCGACAATTTACATGGCTTTCTACACGATAGCACACATTGTCACAAAGATACCTTCGGAGAAATTAACAGACGAATTGTTTGACTTTATATTTCTTGGAAGAGGCGATCCGAAAAAACTGTCAAAAATCACAAAAATAAATGAAAATCTCATCAAGAAAATGAAAGATGAATTCAATTATTTCTACCCAATGGACATAAGAAACAGCGGCAAAGATCTCGTACAAAACCATCTGACTTTCTTCATATTCCAACACACGGCTCTTTTCCCTGAGACAAAATGGCCAAAGGCAATAAGCGTCAACGGTTTTGTGAATGTAGAAGGGGAGAAGATGAGCAAGTCTAAGGGCAATTTCATACCACTCAAAGATCTGGTCGAAAAACACGGCGCGGATTTGGTGCGAATAAATATAACGGCATCCGGCCAGGGAATAGACGACGCTGATTGGAGAGAAGACAATATCCGTTCGTACAAGAACAGATACGAAAATTTAGTGCAGGGAATCCATGACCTAAAGGATGCAAAGAAAACAAACGTGGAAAGTATCGATCTTTACCTGCAAAGCAAGATGCAAAGACATATTGAAAATGCGACCAAAGATTACGAGCAGCTTGCATTCCGCGATGCGGTCCAAGCAGCTCTGTTCGAAGCACTGAATGATATGAAATGGTACATGAGACGAGTCGGGGACACGAAAAAAGTCAACAAGAAGATAATGAAAACCTACATTGAAACAATAGTTAAGCTGATGACCCCGATAACTCCTCACGTATGCGAAGAGCTTTGGACAATGCTTGGCGGCAAAGGATTTATCGCAACGGAAGAATGGCCGGTCGCTAACGCGACCCGAGAAAGCATAGAATCAGAACTCGGGGAAGAACTTCTCAAAAAAACTCTCGCCGACGTAGAGGAGGTCAAGAACATAACAAAAATACAGCCGCAAAAGATCACGCTTTTCGTAGCAGAAAACTGGAAGTTCCGTGTCTATAACACAGTCCTGAAGAGCAAGGACAAGAATGTCAACGACATAACAAAGGAAATAATGTCCTCCGGAGGATATGGAAAAGCCACAGTCGGCTACATCCAGTCGCTTTACAAAAAAATAGGCGAGCTGCAGCCAACGCTTCCCAGATCAATACAGTTATCGCTTCTCAACGAGTCGAAAAATTTCCTGGAGAAAGAGACGGGCTGCAGCATAATAATAGAAGATTCTGAAAAGACGGAAAACGCGAAAGCGAAAACTGCCACTCCCAACAAGTTCGGGATATTCATTGAATAGTTAAATTTTTCTCGATAATGTTGTCTTCAAGCGTTTTCTCAATTTATAAGTATTGGCATGCACTGCATACGCATCCCAGCCCTCCAATCTTTTGAATGCTTCATCCTTTGACATAAAACCCCCTTCGTAAAGTTCGATAAAGTTGTTGAGTCTTTTTCTTATCTGGTGCGTATTCCTCTTGCATGGCAATTTGTAGTGATAGAAAACACGAAACCCTAGCAATTTAATGCCTTTATGAAGCGGGTATATTTTTGATTTTTCCGGATGAAGTTCCAGTTTTAATGTTTTTAGGAATTCGCCTATCGCTGTTTTATAGTATTCGAGTTTTGTCTTCGACGCATCGAGTATCACAAAATCGTCCACGTAGCGAATGTAATATTTTGCCTTCAATTCATGCTTTACAAATCTGTCGAGTTCATTAAGATAAACGTTGGCAAAGAGCTGGCTTGTTAAGTTGCCGATAGGCATTCCTTTGCTGCCTGAATGGTTTTCAATTATTTTCTTTATGAGCCATAAAATCCTGTCGTCTTTTATACTCCTGTTTATTATTTGCATCAGAATTTCATGATCAACCGAATCGAAGTAATGTTTTATGTCAGCCTTCAGAACGTAGCCATATACATGATTATTATCCATGGCATTTTCCAATAATTTGCCGTTGTGTGACACTTTTCTCTTGAAGCAATCAAAACGCTTCAAAGCCGCATGCGTGCCTTTCCTTTTTCTGTTTGCATATGAATCGTTGATAAACGTTTTGTCGAAAACGGGTTCAATCACGTTGCATACTGCATGATGAACAACGCGGTCGCGAAATGTCGATGCAGCGATAACACGGGTCTTTGGATCTCTGACAGCAAAAATATTCATCGGTTCGGGCACGTATGTTCGATTTATCAATTCCTTCTGCAACTGTAAAATATTCTCTTTCAAATTCTTTTCAAACGCAATAACATAGCCTTTCTTGCGCTTGGCTTTTCTGGCATTTATGTATGCCAGCATCAAATTTTCGTAGAAACACAATTCACCATATAGATTATATTTCATAATAGAAACGTCCCGGCCGACTGAATTATTCGAAAAGCGTCGTTCGAACTTGCGATGTTTTACTTCCGAAAAACATTTTCGCATTCGAACGCCTGCCGCTCGCATCTACGTTCCACATCCCGGAGGACGTGAATCTACGTTCAGGCACCTGTCGTTTACGAGAGAAGCTGATTTTTCAACTCCGCTGATCGTCGTTGTACCAGTTGCCGTTGAGCCTGACAGAACGCTTTGTAGCCTGTTTACCAAGAGCAAAAGAAACGTTTCGAGTTTCCTGCTTTTCACTGCGGCTTGACGCATCTCGCCGCTGTATTTCACGTCATCAATCAGGGCTACGCCATGATTTCTTCTATAAACAGGCGTGTAGTTCAGGGTCACGTCGGTCGCCGAAAGATTCGTATAGGTTTTTTGTTTCTTTCTCGACAGACGTCGGCCAGGACAATTAACTAAAGAATTTGTGCAAATGGGGGGGGACGTTATCCTTCATAAAAATAATTGAAAGAAGTAGTATTTATTGTTTGTATTTTGCCAATAGGTCAGGCGAGGGTAAAGTTCTCAAATCTTTTGCCCATTGTACGTGCAGTTTTTCAGAAAGTTCACGTCTGACTTGTTCAACATCAACATTTGACGAGACTTTCTCAATTTCCGGAAGGGGACCCTGAACTGCGCGGAAAGCGCCGCCCGAACCCGCAATCGAGCGCCCGCAGTCCGCACCGAAGTCGAGGCACCCGCCGTGCCCGTCGTC
>CAYITT010000003.1:0-12534 GCA_964366275.1 uncultured archaeon | reverse complement strand
CCGATCTAAGATTTTTGAACCACTGGGGGCCAGGGACAGGGAATTTTGGCACATGTGGGCTTTTTTGAACTTTAGTCTCTCATATCATATTTATGCGCTGTTTTATAGCTGTTGACCTTGATCCGCCACTAAAGGAAAAGATCTTAGATATACAGACCGGGCTGAAGGGATTGGACACGAAACTGATTGAGTCGGAAAACTTGCACTTCACCCTGAAATTTCTTGGTGAAGTGGATGTGAATACGCTCAATGAAGTCAAAGACAGGCTAAACGCGCTTCTGAAAGAAAGGAGGGCATTTAATATTGACCTGGAAAAGCTCGGGGCGTTTCCAAACGAGCACTTCATACGTGTTGTCTGGATAGGAGCCGAAAAACTAGCACCACTGCAAAAAGACGTAAATGCTTCGCTAAAGGGGGTGTTTCCAATCGAAAAGCCAATACCTCATCTAACCTTGGCCAGGCTAAGATCCCAAATCCATAGAGAAGAAATAATAAAATTCATCGAAAAGAATAGAAACGTAAAAGCAGGCGCAATGAAAGTCAATCAAATCAAGATAAAAAAGTCGACAATAACCACCAAAGGGCCTGTCTATGAAGATCTAGAAGTTTTTAGCATGAAGCCCTCCATATAAAAATATATATTACAAAGCCAGAGTATGATAAAAGACGCGCAGTTGGGTAAGATAGCTCTTCTCATCACCATAATTGGAATAATTGCAATATATTTTCTTGCAAATGTTATAGGGCCGATAAGTACTTCTGTATCTGAAATTAGAAAAGATGACATAGGCAAGCAGGTCGTCGTCAACGGCACTGTTATATCGGCGCGCATAACAGGTGGTAATTTATTCATTAAAATGACGGATTACAAAGGCAACATAACTGTAGTCATGTTTGGCAGCGATCAAGAGCTCTCGCCGGGAGACAATATCACCGTAATAGGGCAGGTAAATACATATAAAAGTACACTAGAAGTAATAGCTAAAACAGTGATTGAATGGAAATGATAATTCTTGCTGGCGGGCAGGGCAAAAGACTCAGACCACTTACAAACGACATACCAAAATGCATGGTACCTGTCAACGGCCAGCCGATGTTGCAGTATCACCTAAACTGGCTGAAGCAATACAAAATAACGAAAATTGTAGTCGCGTGCGGATACAAGTGGGGAAAAATAAAGGACCACTATGGACAGAACCTTATTTATTCCGTAGAAGACGAACCGCTTGGCACAGCAGGCGCGGTGAAACAGGCGCTTGATCATATAGAAGGCGACCAGTTCATCGTGCTGAACTCGGACGACTTAAATAACACAAATCTGAACGAATTATGGAAGTTCGGCGCGAACAGCGTCGTAATAAGCCAGTTTCGCAGTCAGTTCGGAATAGTCGAGACGGAAGGACATCTTATCAGAGAATTCAAGCAAAAACCCATGCTTCCCTACTATGCAAACATGGGGATGTACCTCTTGAAAAAAAATCTAAAATTCCCGGATAAAGGCGCGCTTGAAACTGAAATGTTTCCTCATATGGCAACCAAGGGTGAACTCAAGGCATTCCATCACAACGGCTACTGGATAACTATAAACACCGTGAAGGAACTGGAAGAAGCCGAAGAAGAATTCAAAACGATGAAAAGTACATTTTAATCAGCTGCGCGCCTTAAAACTTCTAAAAATTCTTTCTTTAATCTCTCGAGGGATTTTTTGTCGTTGGCTTCAATAGAGAGGCGAATAAGTGGCGCAGTGTTAGAAGGGCGTATAAGAATCCAGCCATCCGGAAAGTCGACACGTACACCGTCCATCGTGTTGACGTTCTTGTATTGTTTCTTGAATCTGACCTTCAGAGAGTTAACAACGGAAAATTTCTTTTCATCGTCACAATCCACCGCCAAACGCTCGAACGGGTACACCTTTATCTCGTTGACGATCTCTGATAATTTTCTTTTTTGTTTGGAAAGCACGTAGGCGGCGAAGACACTTACCATGAGTGAATCATCAACAGGTGCCATGAAAGGCAATGCATAGTGACCGGAAACCTCGACACCGAAGCAGGCTTTTTCTTTTTGCACCGCGTCCATGAGAAATGTATGACCTACTGGCACACGGATCACCTTTTTGCCAAATTTTCTCGCAATGTCGTCTATCAGCCGCGTGCATTCTACATTTGCAACTATAGGACCGCTGTATTTCACGGCTTCAAGCAGGATAAGATAAGACGTTTGCTCGGGGGAGAGCTTTCTACCTGTCTCGTCGATAAGCACCATCCTGTCGCCGTCGCCGTCATAAGCAAACCCAATATCTGCTGTCGTAATTTTCTTCTTCAATTCTTTCAATTCGTCTTCAGCTGGGTCAGGACTACGATTGGGGAAATTGCCGTCGGCTTTATCAAAAATTGAAACTGCGTTAAAACCGATTTTCTTGAAGAGAGGTAAAGCGAAACCGGACGCCATGCCATTGCCGCAGTCAAGCATGACATCTATTTTGTTCTCCAACTTCACTTTCTTCGCAACGTAATCTATGTAGTAATTCAAAACTTCTTTGTCGCCGGCTTTTTTGATAATTGCCTTGCCGGAAGGCTTTGCGGATGCGAAAAACTTCTCAACGCGCTTGTTTTCGTCCTCCATGAAGCCTACGCCGCTCTTGTGGAAGAATTTTACACCGTTCCATTCCTTGCCTAAATGGGATGCCGTTATGAAAGCGAAGTCGTATTTGTTGATAACATACATCATTCCAGCGCCGAGCGGAACCGTGCCCACATCAATAACTTCTCTTCCAAAGCCTTCGATAAAGGCCTTTTTCAAAGAAAGGGACGACGTGCGCCCGTCGTTGCCCACGCCTATTGTCTTCGAGGATGCATTGGCAAATGCGGCGCCTATACGTCTCATTATGTCCTCGTTTATGTCTTTGCCATAGATACCGCGTATATCGTAACTGCGAAATATTCCCATAATAAATAACCAATTAATGCTTGTTCTGTTAATTTTTTATAGTCGTATAGCTTTTTAATTCACAAGAACAATAGACTTCAATGGCATGCAACTTTTATCTGGACAAGATTCTCGGGATGAATGCACCGGACCCACGGTTTGCCGGCCTATCTCCGAAGCCGCAATACGCGCGGGATAAAAACTTCCGAACAGTTCATATAAAACTTGAGATTGAGATCAACCTAGAAAAGAAACTAGTTGACGGGAAATGTTCGACCATTCTCAGATCAATAAATGGCGATCCTGTAGTAAGGTTTGACGCCGTGAATTTTCAGAACGTCTCCGTTAAAGACGCGAAAGGCAAGCCTCTGAAACACACATACAACAAATCAGTAATAGAAGTGAACGTCGGCAAAATCGACCAGGGAAAAGAGACGATGGCAGTAATTTCTTACCGTATACAAGATCCGTCGCTGGGTATTTACTTTGTCGGGCCTGACAAAGCCTATCCGAAAAAACCGGTTCATGTATGGTCGCACAGCGAAACGGAAGACGGACGATACTGGTTCCCGTCGCAGGATTCTCCGGAAAATAAATCAACAAGCGAGATGCTTGTCACTGTTCCTTCCAATTTCACGGCGATTTCAAACGGGGCTCTGCTGAAAGTAGTAGAAAACAAGAAGGAAAAAGCAAAAACGTTTCATTGGAAAATGTCGAAACCGCACTCTACATATCTGATAAGTTTTGCAGCCGGCGAATTTGGAGAGGTCAAAGATGTTTGGAAAGGCGTGCCAGTCCTGTACTACTGCGCGAAAGGAAGAGAAGACGAAATAAAACGCGCCTTCGGCAAGACGCCTGATATGCTTGAGCTCTTTTCACAAAAAACCGGTGTGAAATATCCTTACGAGAAGTACGCTCAGGTTGCTGTGGCAGACTTCATCTTCGGCGGAATGGAACACACAACCTGCACGACACAGACAGAAGATGTGCTTCATGATGATCTTGCGCACGAGGAAGCAAGACGTCACTCGGACGGGCTTTGTGCGCATGAGCTCGCACACCAGTGGTTCGGTGACCTGCTCACATGCAAAGACTGGTCGCATGCGTGGCTCAATGAAAGTTTTGCCACTTATTTTGACGCGCTTTTTGTAGAGAAAGACAAAGGAAAAGATGAGTTTGCTTATGAAATGCTCTACAATACAAAGGATATTTTTTCAGAAGAAAAAGAAAAATATAGAAGGCATATCGACACAATTCTCTACAATCGTTCAAGTGATCTTTTTTACATACATATTTACCATAAAGTTGCTTGATTTCTTCATATGCTTCGGACGCAGCTTGGTGACAAACTCTGGTGGAAGTCTATAAACAACTACGTCACAAAAAATAAAAGCCAGTCTGTGGAAACACTGGATCTGATAAATGCAATAGAAGAGGCAACAGGGCAGAATATGAAAAAATTCTTTGATCAGTGGGTATTTTCACCCGGATTTCCGGAATACAAGATGCTTTATCATTGGGATGATAAAACAAAGGAGGCTGTTGTACGCATATCGCAGATCCAAGCAGACGGCCAGCTGTTCTCCGTAAAGATGCAACTAGAGTTTGTAACGAAAAATGGCATCAAACGCTTTGATGAGACGATAGAACTGAAAGACCAGCAATTCAAATACAAACTTGATTCCGAGCCACTTCTTTTCGTTATGGACCCGGAAAACGTAATACTAAAGAAAATGGATGCAACGAAACCGAGAACTATGTGGATATACCAGCTGAATTTTGCGTCTAACCCAGTAATAAGAATAAGGGCCGCGGAAGAACTGGCAAAATCTCTGACGAACAAAGACGCAGAGGAGCTTGGCAAGGCGCTGCTCAAAGAGCAGTTCTGGGGCTTACAGGAAGATATAGCTTCACTGCTTGGGGCAATGAAAAATGAAAAATCCCTAGCGGCGCTTATTGGTGCACTAGAGATCAAACATCCTCTCGTGAAACGGGCTGTAATAGCTGCACTGGGTGAAATGAAAGACGCACGAATAACCAATGAATTGAAAAAACATCTTGATGATAAAAGCGGTTACACAGTCCGCTCGGAAGTCTGCAGAGCACTGGGCAAAAGCGGCGATAAATCCGTGGAGCCGTTACTGAAAGAAATGATAGAAAAAGATTCCTGGCTGGATGTAATAAGGACGGGGGCAATGAGCGGCCTTTATCAATTAACGGATGATATTGAGATTCTAAAAAAATATTCTAAACCAGGTCACGCTAAACGGACAAGGCTGACAGCAATAGCAATTCTTGGATTAGTAGGCAAAGGGCGCAAGGACGTTTTAGATACGTTGACAGAGCTGGCAGAAGATAAATTCACGCTTGTCCAGATAGGTGCGGCGCAGGCGCTTGCTGCCGTAGGCGACGAGAGGGCGATACCGGTCCTGGAAAAATTGACCAAGGGTAACAGAGACGGGCGCCTGATAAGAGCAGCAGAAGAGTCCATAAGAACAATATATCCTTGGCTGGACAGCGACATGGAGACGTACAGAGCATCAGAAGAAATGAGAAAGAAACTAGAGAAGAAGGACAAATAATTATTTTCTTGAGATTCTCCACAATATATCAAAATATTTTTTATATGCGTTTGCGATTTCCCTGTTTATTAGCATAAAGCAAATTGGATTATTTTCTTTCCATAGCAGACTGACAACTCTGTCTCCGTAAATATTAATTACAGTTGGTACTGTGATCTCACTAGGTAAGAATCGCATCTCTACCATTTCACCATGCACAGGCTTCTCTTTAGTATTACGTTGATGTAAAATTCGTATTTTTATTTTATGTTTCAAGCGCTCTCTGTTGAAATAAGTCCAGAAATGTGGCATTACAACTGGCTCGCGCGATATTGCACCAAGTAAAAGAAGCTCTTTATCTGCATTCTTCAGCACATCTCTGCGCATCGTTTTGAAGCCTTCAATTCCAAGAAAAACATGGGCTTCTGCGTGTGGCTTTAGCTGACTCCTCATAGATCTGAGTTCGGGCAGAATTTTCCTTATCGATGTTTCGTTTTCGTCCAATTCACGCTTTTTCTCGTGCAGGAAATCAACAAGCCTATCTGGATCTGCAGCTTCGAAGAACTTGATATTGTTTTTTATTACGTAGCTGACAATGCCCTTTTCTAATAATCTGCCTAGGGTTTCGTAGATGGTTGACTTTCTAAGACCAGTTTCCTTTATCACAGAACCTGTGGTCGACGATCCAAGTTTGATGAGTGCGACATATATAATGACTTCAGCTTTACTCAGGCCTATTTTTTCCAGTTTACCCTCGAACATAATACGTCTTCTCGAGATTCTATAAATAGTCTTCCAATTATTGGACTACCTTGTTATTAGTTGTAAAACTACCAATAAGTAGTATCTTAATTGGGTGTGAAAATGAAAACAAAATACGCAGTTGCTCTGGTAGTTATTGCCTTAGTTGCTGCTGGGTTTTTCTATATCAATTCAGTTTCCGTTACAGGAAAGGTTGTTGAGCCGCAAAAATCTTTAAAAATTGGTATGCAAATAGGACCGGCAAGTACCATACTGATGGTGGCCAAAGAAAAGGGCTTCTTCGCAGCAGAAGGACTGAATATAGATTTGGAAGGCTTCACAGCCGGAAAGTTTGCTATGCAGGCATTTCTTGCAGGCTCTCTTGATTTGACTGCAAGCGGTGAAATTCCTGTTATGCTTTCTTCTATGCAAGGCAACAAATTTTACGTTATTACACAGCTTGCCAAAGGCCGCGCTAACGAGATCCGTGTTGTTGCCGTAAAAGAAGATGGACTTGATACGCCTCAAGCTTACTTCAACGAAAAAAAGAGAAAGCTTGCGACCACGTTCGGTGGCGGGCCAGAGTTCTATACTTACAATTTTCTCAAGTTCTATAACATAACAAATGTGGAAATAATAAGCCAGAAACCTGAGGATATGCCTGTTACTATCGCTGGCGGAAGTGTTGACGCGATTTCTATCTTTGATCCCTATGCATTTTTTGCAGAGCAGAAGTTGGGCAACAAAACCACCACGTTCGGTGACGAAAGTCTTTATTCTGAATTTTATGTCCTGAGCGCTAAACGGAATTGGACGGATTCAAACCCTGAAACTGTAAAAAGTCTTATCAAAGCTTTGGTCCGTGCATCGGATTTCATTAAAGCTAATCCAAATGAGGCAAAAACTATACTAATGAATAGTACTAAATTAGACAAAACTACTGTCGATGGTATATGGGACAAATTTTCGCCTAATCCCGAACTTACTGATAAATTATTGGAGTACCTAGATGCTGAAGCTCAATGGGCGAAAGAAACAGGTAAAGTTACACCAGAAACACAGGTACCTGACTTCAAGGAATATATTTATGACTCTGCTCTAAAATCTGTAAAGCCTGAAAATACCAGAATTCCTTGATGGTTCTGGTGATGCTATGAACAGAACCTTATCCTTTTTATTGCCCGTTATCGCTTTGTTAGCATTCCTTGAAGCTGTTTCAAGGTCTGGAATTGTCAATATTACCTTGTTTCCTCCGCCAACTTCATGGGGCTCTGCACTACTTGAAATGGCAAAGAGCGGTGAATTAGTACGTGATATTGCTACGAGCCTGTGGCGTGCTTTAGCTGGCCTAATAATCGGGTCGATTTTCGGGGTTTTAGTAGGACTTGCCACAGGAAGGATAAAAGTACTTGACAGCGTACTATCACCCATTTTTAACATACTAAGATCATTTCCCCCCGTTGCAATAATACCACTTATCATAGTGTGGTTTGGAATAGGCGAGCAGGCAAAATTATTTTCTATAAGTTTTGCAGTTTTCTTTCCTGTATGGGTGAGCGCACATACTGGGGCCCGTAGTGTGCCACAAAGTTATCTTCGTGCAGCACAAAGTCTTTCATGTTCTACAGCAAGAAAATTTTCAAAGATTATATTTCCGGCTGCGCTGCCTTTCATAATAGCTGGCATACGTATAGGAATCGCAGTTACTTTTGTAATGGTTTTCGTTTCTGAGCTTGCTGGTGCTTCTGCAGGGTTGGGCTACCAGATATATGTGTCTCATCTGGCCTATAGAATTGACAGAATGGTAGCCGGATTGGTAGTTCTTGGTCTTCTAGCTGCATTTACAGATTTTCTTTTCACAAGATCGATCGGCAAATATTTTCCCTGGGTGAAGAAGATATGAAAAAACACATAGAAGTTCGGGATCTAGGAGTTAGTTTTGGTCGCAAGAAAATATTAAACTCTATATATTTCAGTACTGGTCGTGGAGAGTTTATATCAATTGTAGGTAAGTCTGGATCTGGAAAAACTACTTTTCTTAATGCGCTAGCAGGCTTCGTTAATCATAAAGGCAGTGTTGATATTTCAAAGAAATTAGGCTTTGTGTTTCAAGACTATTCTTTGTTTCCATGGCTTACAGTTAAAGACAATATTGAATTTGGGATTCATGATAAAACCCCCGAAATTCGTAAGGTGGTTATTTCACATTATCTAAAACTTATTGAATTAGAGTCTTACTCAGATAAATATCCAGATGAACTGTCAGGCGGGCAGAGACAGAGAGTTGCTATTGCCAGATCCTTTGCGCCAAACCCTGAAATTGTTCTGATGGACGAGCCTTTCGGCGCGCTCGATATTTATACGCGGGATAAAATGCAAAGATGGCTCCTTGATTTGTTGGAAAAAGATAAGAAAACTATAGTTTTTGTTACGCATTATATTGACGAGGCAATATTCTTATCTGACCGAATAATTGTTATCAAAGACGGCAAGTTTTTGAAAGCCTACAAAATCCCATTTCGGCGTCCTAGGCTGGAAAAAATAAAATTCACCAGAAAGTTCAATCTTTTGAAGTCTCAAATTATGAAAGTGTTGTAAACTTCTACTCAATTGTGTTTTTATTCTAAGTAGCATATAACTAAATCATGACATGGATTCTCACGACATCTGAAGACCACATTGACGAGAATTTCTACTATCTCACAGGACTCAGTAAAGAGAAGCACGTAAGTGCGACTCTGCTTCTAAACGGAAACAATAAATTGATACTTACCAACCGGCTGGAGCACGGTCTGTTCAAAGAAAAAAAGATAATAATCGAGAAGCGCGCGCAGTTTGAAAACATACTAAGAAAATATTGTCACGGGACTGTAGGAATGAATCTTTCTTATTTGTCCGTCAATTCTCACACCCGCTTTCAGAAAATTCTGAAGGGCTCCAAAATTGTTGACATATCAAAAGAACTTGCAAAGAAAAGGGAAATAAAATCAGCGCATGAAATCAGAAAAATTAAAACTGCCTGCAAAATAACTTCGGATACATTTGACCAGATAGAAAAAATACTGAAGAAAGCGCGAACTGAAAAGGAACTCGCTTTGGAGCTTAATTACGCGGCAATGAAAAACGGGGCTGAGGCAATTGCATTTCCGACGATTATTGCTTCCGGAGTCAACGCTGCACTTCCCCATCACTCACCCACAAACGAGAAAATATCGGGGTTGCTGTTGATAGATTTTGGCGTTGTTTATGACGGCTATTGTTCTGACATGACAAGAACATTCCATATAGGCAAGGCAGACGAGAAGGCGAAAAGGGTCTATGAAATTGTTTATCGTGCTCAAACAGCTGGCATCAGCAAAGCCAAGCCAAACGCGAAGGCGAAAGACGTTCATAATGCAGCTGCTTCAATAATAAAAAAAGAGCTTGGCCAAGAATTAATCCATAGCTTTGGTCACGGACTTGGAATAGAAGTTCATGAAGATCCATTGATAAGTTCAAACGCGAAAACAGTGCTAAAGAACAACATGGTTATCACGACTGAACCCGGCTACTACGACAAGAGCTGGGGCGGCGTAAGGATAGAGGATGACATGGTAGTGGGCAGTCCCAAACCTATTACAAAGGCGCCTGCTTTTCTAATGGAAATTAATCGTCAATGAGCTGAGGTTTCTGGGCAGCTTCTTTCTTGACGTAAACAACATCTCCGCATACTCCACAGTGCGCTTCCATAAATTTTGTCGTCTCGTATACCGAATTCATTTCTGTTTCACAGCACGTTGGCATTTTCATAAGGTTCACCTCGTTTTCCAGGAAAGCTTTGCTTTCATGTACTCAGAAAGAAAAGTACATGACGAACTTTGTTCGTCTTTCGATTTCTTTCTCGAGTTAATGAAGCATTTTACAGGCGAAAGAAAGATACGTCAATTATAATTTTGCTACCAGCTGAAAGGTCCGCTGCTCCGCTGCGAGCAGGATCATCCCACATCAAATTGTATTGAGCTTGATGTGAGCTGGTCCATAGACCATGCTACAAAAGTCTATCTGCCACGACTTAGAAACTAGTGATGTTTGCATGATCCTCACTGTTATAATTATTGCACGTGGTTCCTTAAATAACTTTAATGCGCGACGGTTCACTTATCAGTAGAAATAATAACAAGGACAAAACTCGAAATGTTGGCGGACTACTCCTCGGGGATCATGTTTTCAAGGACGATTATTCTTACATGTCCTTCATTTACATTTTCCCTGACGCCCATGCCTGCGACTATTGAAATCCCACTCTTCTTTGCGAGATCTACAAGATCCTGGCCAATCTTGCCATCTACAGCTATCGCATAAACATGCGGGAAGTCAGAAATCATTTCAGGCAGTTGTGCAAGAGGAAGCTTGCTTATTACTTCTTTGTTGCGGTCTACTAGATATGCCGCGCGTGTCCCGACCAAATCTTCTAGAATTCCATTGAAGAAAACCTGTGCATCGTCGTTAGCATCTTCTTGCTCGACAACCGGTTCCTCTATCACTTCTTCAAATTCAGACGGGCGCGATTCCATTCGCTTTGCTGCTGCCTGATTAAGAGGTTCCTTCTCACGCAATGCTTTGTATATCTCTTTCTTCGTCAGCTCTTCGACTTCTTTTCCCTCGTCTGCACGGGCAACAAAGTCTATCTCTGCAACTTCAAGGAGTTTTTTCAGATCAAGATCGCCGCCCCTGTCACCGTCCATGAAAGCTGTCGTAATTTTTCGTTTTATCAAAGCGATGGCTTCATGAGGGATCTTGCTGCCTTCAATACCAACAGCATTTCTTATCCCGTTGCGAAGAAGGTTGATAACATCGGCACGTCCTTCCACCACGATAATTTCGTCACTCGTTTCTATGTCAGGTCCGCACGCAAGGCCATTGTAGTTGACTACTTCCGACGTTCTCACTGATTCCTTTATCAGGTCTGCGAGCTTCTGCGAGTCCTGCATTCCGGTGTTGTCCATCATCGCACGCAATATTTCTTTAGCACGATCAATGACGTAGCGGCGTTTCTGCGAGCGAACGTCGTCTACTTTCGTGACTTCGATCTCGGCATCGCAAGGGCCTACCTTGTCTATCGTCTCTAATGAGGCTGCTATAAGAGCCGTTTCGCTTGCATCAAGAGATGACGGTATAATTATATCTGCGAGAGAACGTCCCTTGTTCGTCTTTACGTTTACTTCTATCCTTCCTATTCTTCCGGTCTGCTGCAATTCGCGCAAATCCATCTCGCTTCCCAACAGTCCTTCTGTCTGGCCGAAGATAGCGCCTATGACGTCCGGACGTTCTACAACTCCTTTCGCCGCCATTCTTCCGTAAATCATGTATTTTGCAAAATTCTGGGCCAATTTGGCCATAATTACCACACTCCATTTTCAAGGTAAACGCTTTTTTATGTACCGTAAATTACTGTACCCTGCATTTTCCTTATCAAGAGAAAGAACTAGTTATATGCCTCTCCAATTGCAATCAAAGATAAATATGACGTCATAATGTTCCTTCTCTTAATGCTAATAAGATGCAAATGTTCTTAAGGCTTCTTTGTAGTGTAATTCCTGCGTGATTTCTGCTGCCGGTCGTACTTTATTTTTATGGCTAGAACAAGCCAGGAGCCTATGACGCCGACTACAAAGCTTATTATGACCACCAGATCGTTGATAAGAAACCCATAAACGGTCCAGACAAACGTGCCCACGGCCAGGATGATGCATGTGGTAATGCTGACATCTTTGGAACTCTTATTTTTTATCATTCGCCAGGCCTGGGGGAAGTAGCCTATGCTCATAATAATGCCGACAACCGTGACGAATATACGAAAGAATTCAACAAACTCCATACTTAATCACTAGTTACATACTGACTCGAGTGAAATCCCTTTGGCCTCGAGAAACTTCTTGCCTATGTTGCCTTTATTTGCTAAAACATCGTGCAGATGCAGGAATTTCCAGCCTTTCCTGCTGATTTTACAGGCTACATATGTTATTGCACCGGCCTTTTCTTTCCAGGCGATGAGCTCGTCCAGTTGTTCCTGCTCTATCTTGAAGGCGGACGCGCGAAACTTGACCTCAAAAATAAGAACCTTTCCGTCTTTTACGGCTATAACGTCAGGGCTTGGCAAATTTATTCTTCCAGATCTCGGCGCGCGAATAGTCATGTAACCCAGTTTCGCCATTGTATGCACCAGCTCGCGTTCGGCTGAATATCCCTTAGCGTAAGAATGTACCATGCGTAGAATTGGTCAGAGAAGTATAAATTACATGCTAGGCAACATTTGCCTTAGATC
>CAYITT010000002.1:0-12835 GCA_964366275.1 uncultured archaeon | reverse complement strand
CGATAGTCTCGTGGGGATCAATGGTACGCACGTGCTTAGAGGCCGCTGAGAAGTCAAAAAGCAGCGTAGAGGTTATTGACTTGAGAACTATATCACCGCTGGATACGGAAACGGTTCTCAACTCCGTAAGGAAAACGGGCCGTGTCATTATAGTTCATGAAGCGCCGCGATCTTTCGGCGTCGGCGCGGAAATAGCTGCACGTATCGCAGAGAAAGAGCTATTGAGTTTGAAAGCACCTATAAAGAGAGTGACGGGCTACGATGTGCCTACGCCTTATCCAAAATTGGAAGATTACTTCATACCTGACATAAACAAAATTTCAAAAGCCATAGAAGAAGTCACAAAGTTCTAACCTAGCCCTTTCTTTAAAAAGAAAGGTCTGTGGTTCATCCCAAAGAAATATATTATATAAAACAGCGAAAGGAAGTATAACGTAATGTGGTCGAAATGATCGAGTTCAAATTTCCTGACGTCGGCGAAGGCATAGCCGAAGGTGAGATAGTAAAATGGATGGTCAAGGAAGGCGACCACGTAAAGGCAGACCAGCATATAGTTGATGTTGAGACCGACAAGGCAGTCGCAGAACTGCCTGCGCCGAAGAGCGGCACTATAATGAAAATACACTGCAAGGAAGGGGAAAAAGTAAAAGTAGGTCAGGTCATAGTTACAATTGCTGAAGAGGGTGATAATGTTCAGGAAATAAAACAAAAATCACCCGTGCATCATGCAGAGGAGAAACACCCAAACGCCGAACCTAAGAAAGAAGAGCGCTATACCGCCTCGGTCGTCGGCCAGATAGAACAGACAGAACACCTTATCGAACGCCACGATATCACGCAGCAGAAAGTTGTTTCTAATGTCAAAGCAATGCCGGCTGTACGGCTATTTGCAAAACAGCTTGACGTTGATATAGAGAAAGTATCGGGAAGCGGACCTGGTGGTAATGTAACGGTTGACGACATCAAGAGACACTCATTGCTATCAAGAAACAGCTATGTCAGGGAAGCTATCAGGGAAAGTGAGGCTAACAAGGAAGAAGCCAGGGAAATCACAAGACACCATAAAGCAGAGCCAAAGGAAGAAGAAAAAAGGGAAGAACCGACTACGAAAGAAAAGGCGATGAAAGAGGAGCCAGAAGAAGTAAAGAAAAAAATAGAAACTACAGAGGCGTCCGGAGTTAACCCTGTCAAAAAGTACGACTTCTTTGGATATGTTGAACACGTACCGCTGAAAGGCATCAGGAAAGCGACATCAACGCATCTGAGGAATGCTGCAGACCATGCTGTCATGGTAACGTCAATGGACGAAGTTGATGTAACGGAACTCGCAGAAAAAAGAGAGGCTGAAAAAAAGCGCACAGGTTTTCATCTGACATTCCTGCCTTTCGTTGTCAAGGCAGTCATCGCTTCGTTGAAAGATCACCCAATGATGAACGCGATGCTTGACGAAGAGAAAGAGGAAATTATAGTTAAAAAGTACTACAACATCGGCATTGCTGTGGACACGCCGGATGGGCTGCTTGTGCCGGTTATCAAGGAAGCTGAACACCTCAAAATAAGTGAGCTGGCAAAAGAGATGGAGAGACTCGCAAAGGCCGGCGCGGAACGGAAGCTGGACGCCATGGAAATGAAAGGCGGAACTTTCTCGATAACAAATGTCGGCTCCATAGGCGGACTTTACGCAACGCCGATAATAAACTATCCGGAAGTTGCGATACTTGGACTGGGAAGAATTTACGACAAGGCAGTGGTTTTAGAAGGAAGTATTGTGCCTAGAAAAATAATGCCGTTCTTCGTGACTTTCGATCATCGCGTCGTTGACGGCGCGGAATGCGCGCGATTCATGAATAAATTCAAAGAAGAACTAGCAAAGCAGGTTAATGAAGAAATAGATTAAACCAGTTCCACGCTTCCTTCGGGACTTATTATATCAATAAAACAGAAGCCAAGCCCGCCCATTATATGGGACTTTTCGTTATCAGCAATTCCGTCGTATATCCATGAATCATTCGTATATTTAGAGCGGTGCAGATGCCCGGCTTCAGGATACAGTTCGCTCACATGATGCGTCTCATACTGTCCGTCTGTTACCGATTCGAGCATTCTTGATGCAATCGTTTTTTTGTCTATTTTTACATAATGCGCTACAGCGGGCAGTTCGCCGACAAGTTCGTATTCGCTTTTTGCGCCTTCACTATGAGGCGGCCGCAATTTTATTACCGCATTTATCAGCTCAGTATTCCAGGGCTCGACAGCCATCACGCCGTGGTAGAGCAGCGATCTCCCCATCTTCCATCTCTGGCCGTGTCCTGCCACGGTGCCGCCGTTTATCCGTACGCTGAAATGATTCCCGATCCCGACGTTTTCTACACCAGCATCTTTCAGCACGCCTGCAATCCTGCGCGCGAAATAGCTGTGTGCGCTGTCAGGCGTATAGAAAGGCGATGCTATGCTGTACGCAAGAACGTTAGTGTCGCATAAAATCACGGAGCCGTGACTGAGCCTTCTTGAGATATCAACCCCGAGCTCCCTGCATTTCGCGATATCGATGTCATCCTTGCTTTCGCGATGAGAGAGTATGACAGCAGGACGGTCGAAGTCATAGAACCTTATAAAAGATTTCTGGTATCTCTCGGCTGCATTCAGGGCTGCCTCGTCGATCGCCATATTTGTAGCAGCATCAAATTTATCATAGCCAAGATAAACAAAATTCATCGTCATATCGTCTTAATAGATATAGAATCTTTAAATTTTGAAATGGCGCATTCATCAAGCCTGTCGTATTTGAAATTCTTTTTTATTGAACCAAGAACCGCTTCGGATACGTGTTCGGCAAGCGGTTCGTAGCCAAGAACATCTTCAAGTGATATGAACTGAGAACCGACAAGGTTGTTATGCTTCAGGGCGCTTTTTGACACATGGATGCGAAAACCGTGCGAAGCCACTTTGTGCGTCATTGAGAGTGTCTTGTCTGTAATGGTTAGCGGCTTGCCATCATTCATAGGTGTGACATTTATCCCCAGCTTTTCCAGGCTATGCGCGATTGTAGTATCAATCAGCTTGTTGTGATTCGTGACATCGTGCGGTTTCAGAAGCCGTGTATAATCGTTTATGATATAAAAAAAGGCCTGTCCCGGACCAGCGTAGTATGATCCTTTATTCGGTATTTCACATACCTGCAGCCCGTGTTGCTTAAGCGTTTCCTCATCTATCTTTGCATTCCTGCCGAGGAGTATCGTCGGCTGGTGCTCAGTAAAAAGCACCACATCTCTGCCTAATGTGCCAGAATGCCGCATATCGACCAGTTGTTTTCTAAGCGTCAAAGTCTCGCTATAGCTTGTCAGCCCCAGGTTTGCGTAGTATGCAGAAACCATATTCATCTATTGTAACGTACCATATAACTAGTTTTCTGGATGTTGTGTCATCACTCTACAGTTATCATGTAGTTAATTGATCATGGTTAAGTAATTATTCGCTACGTCAGTCATATAGAGGTGACCCGATGGCAAAAAAAGCCAAGAAAGTTCACAAGAAAGTTGTAAAAAAGGTCCATAAGAAGGCTCACAAGGTTGTACGCAAGATTCACAAGAAAGCCGCAAAGAAGGCAAGACCTGTGAAAAAAGAAAATCCAATGGAAGAATCGTTCGTGCAGGAAGAGTCGTCTGCTGAAGGCCCTTCAGAAGAAACTATGTAATTGAGATTCTTATTTTATTATATTTTTATTTATCTAGATATATTCCAGATCCCGATGCTATGATCGTTATGCTGTTTGTATTTCCGAGCATGGCATTGTAGGCATTGATCACATGCAACCGATTTGGCAGCCCTGTCTTGACTTCTCCACAGGCCGTGCACCTATATTGCGAATAACCAAAATACTTTTGGTTGCCAACACGAACCATCATGTCATCAACAAAAATTAGTTTATGTCCGGATTTACACCTTTTTAGATAAGAAAGATCAATCCTTGTTATATTGCCAACAGTTTCGGGATAGAAATCGGGCTTCTCATAAGCCGGAAAAAAGTCTGGAACATCATCATATGCCTCATGCACTTCTTCTGTAGCAAGCGCTGAAATTACACGGTTGTTCCGCACAATAATTTATTATTTTGACTGTTTTTATATCTTATTTTCAAGATAATGACATGAAAGTGCTTTACATGGATGACTCGTATCTGCGTGAGTTTGACGCTAAAGTCATCAAAACAGATGGAATGGACGTGGTACTGGACAACACTGCTTTCTATCCCGTGAGCGGCGGCCAGCCGAACGACACGGGAACAATAGAGATTGAAGGAACCGCTTTCTCTGTTCTCGGAGTCAGGAAAGAGAACGGAACAATTTTGCATGAGTTAGACGCGCAGGGCCTGGCAGAGGGCGATGAGGTGCACTGTACGGTGGACTGGGACAGGCGTTATGCGTTAATGAGAATGCATACCGCGGCGCATCTATTATCAGCTGTAATACACAAGGAAACAGGCGCGCTCGTGACCGGAAAGCAGTTAGGCGTTGAGGAAAGCAGGGTCGATTTTTCGCTGGAAAACTTCAACAAAGAAATTATTCACGAATTCGCCAACGAGGCAAACAGACTGATCGAAAAAGGCGCTAACGTCAAGACGTACTTTTTGCCAAAGGAAGATGCTATGAAGATAGACGGAATTGTGCGTCTGGCGGGAAGAATGCCTCCGGACGTGCCAGAGTTAAGGATCGTAGAGATAATCAACCTAGACATTCAGGCGTGCGGCGGGACGCATCTGCACGACATAAGAGAAATCGGAAAGATAAATGTAACAGGAGCAGAAAATAAAGGGAAAACAAATAGAAGAATTTACTACAATTTGAAATAAAATATATAAAAAAAAGAAAAGCCTTAATCAACTTTGATTATTATTTCTTCTTTTTCTTCTTTGCAGCCATTTGGCGCACCTCCGTTTCTTTATCTATATAATGTTTTCCACTACTAATAAAGTTTTGTGTGGTCGTATGCAACATCAAAAAATAATTTTCAGTGCCTTGCACCCCTCAAAAAGTAAGATACTGCAAACAGTGAATACATCTTTCTCTAGAAAGATAATATTTGCCGCTTCGCTGATCGTAATTGCATTTATTGCTGGCATGAATTTCTCTGCAATCGGAGAAAAAGTCGGCGAGTTAGCAAATTATGAATATCAGATTTCAAAGGACGGATTTGTGCCTGTTGAAGTAAGAATGAACGGCACGACTGTTTTTCTTTCCAGCGAATGCTATACGGTTTTCTTCGACATAACGGAAGACCAGGCATATTCAGTCGCCCGCGGTTTAGAGGGCGTGATAGGGGTGAGGCCGCTGACTCATGACCTGATGAAGGATGTCATGGACAATTTCGGGGTACAAATTACCAATATAATGATCGACAGATTCGAGGATAATATTTATTATGCCACGATTTACATGAGACAGGGCAACAAAATACTTGAAATTGACGCCAGACCAAGCGATTCTATAGCACTTTCAGTGAGAACAGGCGTTCCGATCTACTTCAAAGAATCAATACTTCAACAGCGGGGTGTGTACACTTGCCAGGGAAGATAAAAATATCAAGAAACGGGATGACTTTTGTGATGCTGGCCGTGTTCGCGATCGGTTTCATAGCGGGTAGCACGCTGCCGGCAGAAGCGCCGAAATATGAACCCGCAAACATACAGGAAGAGAGAGCAGTTAATATGCTGCTTCCGGCAGTTGACAGCGAAGGCAACGGTGTAGTTGCGAATCTCTCTACAACAGTAAAACCAGGCTCAGGCAAGATACTCGTCGACACGAGCAGCCTGCTCAATTATCCGGACACGCAGCTCTCCGGAAGGATAGCTGCCAAGGTTGCCAGCGACTATGCGAAGGTGAATCTAAGTAATGTTGACATAACTTACGTGATAATTGCAAACGCCTCGATGATAGAAGGCCCTTCAGCAGGCGCCTCGATGGCTGTATCCGTCCTGCTTGCACTGAACAACAAGACAAACGGGCATGTTGCAATTACGGGGACAATAAATCCCGACGGTACGATAGGGCGGGTCGGTGCAGTGCTTGAAAAGGCGAGATCGGCAAAAGAACATGGCATAGAAATTTTTCTGGTGCCGGAAGGCCAGATAAACTCCGAAGACAGCAAAAAAACGAGAACTTGCAGCACCGTCGGGGGGATGGAAATATGCAGGATAACATACCAGTCAAAAACAGTTGACATCGGCAAGATAGTCAACATGACGGTGTACGAAGTATCGAATATAGGAGAAGCGGCCGGGGATTTCGTAAACATAACAGTTTAGCTGCAAATTACGCGCGCACGAAGAGGAGCAAAGCTTCTCTCGTGCAGGAGAATACCACCAATTGATGGGGTAATTTAATGGTATTCTCCTAGCATTACTTATTTTAATCATAGAACCCACATAATAGCATGCCAAGTTGGTCAGAACTTGAAGTGGACGAAGTCCTGAAAACCCTTAAGACATCCAGCGAAGGACTCAGTGAAGAAGAAGTAAAGTCAAGACTGGAAAGCTATGGCCTGAATGATCTGAAAAGAGAGGAAACCATAAGCCCGCTGAAGATATTCGTCAGCCAATTCACTAATTTTCTTGTTGTAATACTGATTTTCGCCACTATTTTCTCGGCTTTCGTCGGCGAACTGCTTGATGCAACAGCAATACTGGTGGTTGTTATCCTCAATGCTGTCTTCGGCTTTCTGCAGGAATACAAAGCGGAAAAGGCAATGGAAGCCCTGATGAAACTGGCGAGTCAGGAAAGCATTGTCATTCGCAACGGCAAAAAACAACGCATACAAAGTAGCACGCTTGTACCGGGCGATGTAGTCGTTCTTGAACAGGGGGATAAAGTTCCAGCTGATGTCCGGCTGATCGAAGTAATAGATTTCAAGATAGATGAGTCTGCAATAACCGGCGAATCAGTTCCGGTAAAGAAATCTATTGAGTCTGTAAAAACGAAAACGCTTGCAGAAATGAAATGCATGGCGTTCATGGGAACCGTTGTAATCTACGGGCGCGCGACTGCAGTTGTTGCAGACACCGGGATGAATACTGAGATGGGGAAAATCGCCCATATGGTACAGACGACAGGCGAAGAAAACACGCCGCTGCAAAAATCACTGGACAAATTCGGTAAGAATCTTGGAATACTGATATTGGGAATTTGTCTTATTGTGGTAGCTGCAGGATTCCTGCGAGGCGGAGAACCTGTAGGCATAATAATAATGGGCGTTGCGCTCGCCGTTGCAGCGATACCGGAAGGGCTGCCTGCAGTGGTCACAATAACACTGGCGATGGGAATGCAGCATATGGCCACGAAGAACGCCATAATACGCAAGCTGCACGCTGTTGAGACACTAGGCAGCGTCAGCATAATATGCGCAGACAAGACAGGAACGCTTACCCGCAATGAGATGACTATACGCAAGATATGGATGGCCGGCAAGACAATAGACGTTATGGGAGTCGGTTATGAACCGAAAGGTGATTTTCTTCTTGATGGAACAAATATAACGAAGAACGAGCAGCTCTCGAAACTTCTCCGCTTTGGCAGCTTGTGCACAAACGCGCAACTCAGGAACAAGGATAAATGGGAAATAGTCGGAGACCCGACGGAAGGCGCTATAGTGGTCGCGGCGGAGAAATTTGGGCTTGCCGGCTTGGAGAAAGAAAGTCCGAGGTTCTGGGAGATCCCGTTCACTTCTGAGAGAAAGATGATGAGTACAATCAACAAGTACGGCTCTGGGTACGTAATGTGCACGAAAGGCGCGCCTGAAATTGTTGCAGATGCATGCAGCAAGATGCAGAATGGCGGCACTTTGATAGACATGTCGCCGACAATAAAAAAATCGGTGCTTGAATCGTCCAACGAGATGGCGAGCCGGGCGCTTCGCGTTCTGGCAATTGCGTACAGGGACGCCGGTGCAAAAGACACGAAAGAGGAAAACCTGATTTTCCTCGGGCTCGTAGGCATGATAGATCCTCCGCGAAAAGAAGTCAAGGACGACATCAAGATATGCATGGATGCCGGAATAGCAGTAGTAATGATAACAGGAGACAACAAGAATACGGCAATGGCAATTGCCAAAGAACTCGGGATGCCGGAGAAAAAAGTGCTTACAGGAGAGGAACTGAACGGACTGAAGGACGATGAATTTGCAAAAATTGTAGAGGATGTCAATATTTACGCGCGCGTGAATCCGGAACACAAGTCAAAAATTGTCGATGCGCTAAAGGCAAAAGGCCATATCGTTGCGATGACAGGGGACGGAATAAATGATGCGCCTGCGATAAAGAAGGCCGATATCGGCATAGCAATGGGAATAAACGGCACGGATGTCGCCAAGGAAGCCAGCGACATGATACTGGCGGACGATAATTTTTCAACAATAGTAACAGCGATAAAAGACGGGCGTAATATCTTTGGCAACATAAAGAACTTTATACTGTATTTGCTTTCCTCAAACCTTGCGGAAGTTCTTATTATATTCGCGGCAATAATGATCGGCTTCACGGATACAAGCGGAAACTATATACTTCCGCTGACGGCACTGCAACTTCTCTGGATAAACCTCATAACAGACGGCATACCATCCATAGCAATCGGTGTCGATACGCCTATTGACAACGTAATGAAAGCCAGGCCAAGGAACCCGAAGGAAAATATTCTCAACAGAGAAATGCTGACCGACATGGTGATAACAGGAGTTGTCATAGCTTCAATCGTACTAGGCGCGTTCATCTTTGAGCTGCCTGATGTGCCGAGAGCAATAACCGTTGCCTTCAGCCTTATGGTGCTTCTGGAACTCTATAATATTTTCAGAATAAGGTACATCAGCGGTCGCGGCATCTTTACAAACAGGAAACTTTTCATTGCGGTTGCGATATCGATTATACTACAATTCATAATTGTCTTCCACCCGGCGCTGCAGCCTGTTTTTGACACTACTTCCATGGGCCTGACGGAAATAGACACTGTGCTGGTAGCGACAATACTGTTCGTGGTGTACTCGTTTATTCAGATAAAATTCATGACCGGGCAGATAGCTTTTTTAAGGAGAAAGACCAATTAAGAGAGGTGATGAATGATGGCTGCTAAGAAGAAAGTTACTAAGAAGAAAACTGTAAAGAAAGTCATAAAGTCGGACAACGTCTGCACTTATTGCTGATAACGTTATTTTTTGTTTTTACTGCTTCTATTTTCTTTAAAAATCTATGAGTAAAGTAATTTTATGGATAAAAAAACTTCAGTGGCTCTGTTTGCTATACTCATGGCTACGCTGGTCGTCGGATGCGTCCAGACGCCGTCCCAAAATTTCAAAGTTGATTATTACGCCACGTACAGTTCCGGTGGCGGTGACAGAATCCTAAACATAACCTATTTTGTAGAGAAAGGGACAATCACATCATGCGACGGGACATACAGCTTCCCGCCATCGCAATCCCAGCAGGACGCCGGCATTTTCGAAAACAATGTTGAACCGTGCGATGTTCAAAAACTAACGAATCCGGGCAGCTATAATGTGCCAGTTACACTAATAACGTCGGTTTCGCCATACCAGAAGACATACGATGAAGTTACAGATGGACCTTCATTTTACAGATACCGAATAACCATAGAATAATTGTAGCAATCTTTATCTAGCGAAATTACCAATGAATTACAATGACACCCCACCTGAAACGGGAACTTACTCTTTTTGATCTTGTTTTTTACGGCGTCGGTATAATTTTCGGGGCCGGAATATACGTGCTTATCGGGCATGCCGCCGGCATCGCGGGCAGCGGTGTCTGGCTATCTTTTGTGGTTGCCGCTTTTGTTGCGATCTTTACAGGACTGAGCTACGCGGAATTGTCTTCAATGTACCCCAGAGACGCGGCCGAATATATATTCGTGAAACGTGCGTTCAACGATACCACAACAGGATTTATTATCGGCTGGCTGACATTTTTTGCAGCAGTCATAGGCTCTGCAGTAGTCGCACTTGGTTTTGGCAATTATTTCCAGAAGTTTACGGGCTTAAACCCAATTATAGGCGCGATTATGCTACTACTGGTTTTGGCATTTGTTAACTACAGAGGCATTCGCGCATCGTCCAGGATGAATATCATACTTACTTCCATAACAGTTCTGGGGCTTCTTACGATTATAGCCATCGGCGCGCCATATATAGGTTCTATAGACTATTTTGAATTTCCGAACGGTTTTGATGGAGTGATAGGTGCGGCGACGCTTGTCTTTTTTGCTTATCTGGGATTCGATGAAATAGTCAATGTTGCTGAAGAAGCAAAGAACGCGAGAAAGAACGTGCCCAAGGCAATAATGATATCCATCGCGATCACGACGACGATATACATACTTGTCGCACTGGCAGCCGTCAGCGTCGTCCCGTGGCAGGAACTCGGGCAATCTGGAACGCCGCTGGCGCTTGTAGCCAGCACGGCACTGGGCAGTTCTGCGGACTTTGTCATGTCGCTATTCGGGTTATTCGCTACGGCAAGCACCACACTGATATTTCTTGTAGCAGGATCAAGAATGCTCTATGGCATGGCGGAGGACCACGCTCTTTCGAAAGTGTTACTAAAGATCGATAAGAAAACGAATACTCCCTACGTTGCTATACTGGTAATAACAGCGATCTCGATATTTTTTGTTTTCTTTGGCAATATAAAAGATATAGCACTTCTCGTGGATTTCTCCGCATTTCTGATATTCGCCATGATGAATCTCTGCGCGTTTATCTTCAGATTCAGCCAGCCCAATACGCCAAGAGGTTTCAGAATACCACTTACCATCGGCAGGGCACCTATCCTGCCGCTTTTAGGATTCTTAATATCGCTCTATATGCTGCTTCAGTTTGAAATGAAAACTGCATGGATAGCCGTAATAATAATGGTCATAGGATACCTTTACTACAAATTCAACGAAGCTTCAAAATCAGAGAAATTAGCTCATTGAACTACGGAACGACAACCTATGTCGCTGCCCCCGAAGTCAGGCTGCCAGCCCGCACGGACGCCGAACGGGCTGCTGACGTCGTCGAACCCGCCGAAGTTCCGCCTGACAGCTCGTAAGCCGTTTTTGTTTGCGTAAAAGTATGAAGCATCGTTGCGGAAGACTTTCTCGGCTTCTCTTCTTAATCCGGTTCTGCTTGGGAAACCTGTCAATTTGTCGTATTCAAGAGCCCAACCGTCACCAGGCAGTTTTCCTTCGGGAAAGTGCTCGAATGTTTTTACAACGCCGCCTTTTGCAACCCATAAACCATTTTCATAAACGACTTCATCGGGTCTTTCTACCGCTTCTTTGCCGTCTCTCAAGAATGTAGCTGTCCATTCATCCCTGTACCTGTTTGCAAGAATATTAGTCTTTATCCTGGAGTTTTCGTAAGCGTGCCTTAGTTGTGCAAGCGTCGGCGCGATTTTGTAAACGTTCTGTGCAGAAGAACCGTATCTTGATACTTCCCTGTCTAACGAGAAAGCTGGAAGAATTTCTCTGCCTCCTACAATCAGAGGCTTTATGCGAACCAACGACATCTAAATACGGTTTCAGAAAAGTTTAAAAAGTGCATCAAAGATGAAGCAGGTCAAGGAAAAATCCTATGCCAAAATAACCAATGTATGCAAGGACAAGGTGCAACAAAATTTTCCCTGCTAACGTAGCTAATAAGAACTTCTTCCAGTCGTAGCGTATCGCGCCGCAAACCAGTCCCAATATCTTGTCCGGGAGTGGCGTGGCCGCGAAAACGAATATTGCCAGAGGGCCCCATCCTTTGTTGAACCAGTCTTTCACAAGATTGATCCAATGCTTTTCCTTTGCGGAAAGTTTTCTCTTTATCAGCTTCTTTCCGCCCTTGACAATACCAATACCTGCCAAGTAACCAATCGTTTCTCCAAGTCCCGCGCCAAGACCGGCAACGATGCCTACCCAGAACGGATCGAGAGTCGCGCCTGCGCTGATCACGATAAGAAAAGCGGGCAAAGGAACAAAAAGCGCGGCGGAACCGATTAAGGATACAAGGAACACGCCAAGGTACCCGTAAGTTACAACCAAATATGTGAGAAATTCCAGCATATTATCACTCTATAAAAATCCTCATCAGCAAAGGCGCAAGCAGAGTTGTTATTACTATGGCAAACGCTATTGAGCTATATATAATCGGGGCTATGACACCTAATGCGAGTATTATCTGAAGTATTGCTATATTCTCGTCGCCTCTAGGTATCATCGATATGCCTATCAGCTTCATGTCTTCACGGCTTGCATTAAGAAACCATGACATCAAGCCGCATCCTACGAACTTGCCTGCAAGACAAGCGGCAACTATTGACAGGATAAGAAGAACGTTCAGGTTAGTGAACACGACAAACGTCCCGACAGACGCGTAAAATACCGGCAACAGTAGGCCATGTGCCATGACCTTTATCTGCGGTCCTATGACAGAGCCAGCAAAGCGGCTGTTTGCCACCGACATACCGGCGAGAAAAGCACCGGCAATCATGCTAAGCCCGAGATTATTCGTGATGAATGCCAGAAGAAACATTATTGCTACAGGTATTGTAAACAGTATGCTCTCGTCGGTGTACATTGCTATGCTGTCCAGCAGCTTCCCTATTTTCTTCGAGCCTACCGTCATAACAACAAGATAAAATCCAAGGCTCACAAGAGATATGAAAAACAATCCTGACAACGAGACAGCTGATTTTACATACATGTTAAACAGGGAAAGCACCAAAACCCCGATTATATCGTCCGCTATGGTCACAGCGACAAGCAATTTGCCTGTTCTTGAGTTGAACTTTCCGGCTTTCATAAGAAGCAGG
>CAYITT010000001.1:0-13050 GCA_964366275.1 uncultured archaeon | reverse complement strand
CATAATTTTAGAGTCAAAGAAAGCTGAAATAAAGATAGTTGGGGCCGGCGGGGCCGGAGGAAATACAATTTCACGCTTAATGCAGGTCGGAATTGTTGGCGGAGAAACCATAGCAATAAACACCGATGCACAGGATCTGCTTTACACGGACGCAGATATCAAAATACTTATTGGAAAAGAAATAACCGGAGGTCTCGGAGCAGGCGCAGACCCGAGAATAGGCGAGGAAAGCGCAAAAGAAAGCCGCAACGAGATAAAGAAAGTGCTCGAAGGCGGCGACATGGTTTTCATAACATGCGGGCTTGGCGGCGGAACAGGCACAGGAGCAGCTCCTATCGCAGCAGAAATCGCAAAGAAATCAGGCGCGCTGACAGTTGGTATAGTCACACTTCCTTTCACAATGGAAGGGAAGTCTAGAATGAAGAATGCGAAAGACGGGCTAGATAAGCTAAAGAAAAATGTTGACACATTGATTGTAATACCTAATGATAAGCTGCTGGAAATCGTACCAGACGTATCACTGGCAACGGCGTTCAAGGTGGCAGATGAGATACTTGTAAATGCAGTAAAAGGGATTTCAGAGCTGGTAACCCGCCCTGGTCTTGTTAACCTGGACTTCGCAGACATAAGAGCCGTAATGACGAATGGCGGGCTTGCAATGATAGGAATGGGTGACAGTGACGGCGAAAATAAAGCCATAGAGGCCGTAGAACGCGCGTTGAATAATCCGCTTCTAGACATTGATATAGACGGTGCGACGGGCGCGCTCATCAACGTATCAGGTGGCAATGACATAACAATAAGAGACTGTCAAAAAATTGTAGAAGCAGTTGCGACGAAGCTGAACCCGGACGCAAAGATAATTTGGGGGGCGCAGATCATAAAAGAACTTGGCGACTCCATAAGAACGATGCTCGTAGTGACAGGAGTCAATTCTCCAGCGATGTTCACGGCCAACGCAGCTTACACAAAAGAGAAGAAGAAAGACGTTGAAAAGCTGTTCGGCATAGACTTCCTGGAAAAATAGAATAACACATTTTTTATTTTTTAAAGACTACATTTATTTCATAGTCATGGGTACATCAGAACGTTTGACAAACCACTCACTGGCTGTAGCACTTGTAGGCTATATGTTTCTACTGCCGCCTTTTATTCACTATTCTAAAAAATCTGGCGAAATAATGAAAAAATACCCAGTGGAATATCCAGTAACTAGGGATACAATGTGGGACTACAATCAGCAAGACAGAGACGATTTTGATTACTACAGTAGAATGGCCGGAATTTTCGGTGTTGCAGGTGTTGCTGTAAGCTTACCCGCAATGTTTATGGGTCTTTGCAACGCAAGGAAAAGACGAGAAGAAGAGTCCGATTAGCCATTTTTAAACCTTTTGTTCTAAAATAGAGACATGACAAACTTACTTGAACGTATAAGACGTATACTGCTTGTGGCTTCGAAGCCCGACAAGCCGCAGTATTTCCAGACAGCAAAGATAACCGGGCTTGGTTTCGTTATAATTGGAGCCGTTGGTTTTGCAATATTCATGATAGTTCAACTGATCGGGGGATTATAGATAAGAAATACGAAGACGGTCTTTGAAATCTCAATTCTTTTGGGGTGTACAGAGACCTTTTCTTCGAAAGAAAAGGGATTTGTATGATAGCAACAATCAGAACGACAACAGGAAGAGAAAACGTGGTAATTGATTCACTTACTACGAAAATCCAGAATGAAAAGCTTGCAATAAAGGCAATTTTTCATCCGGAGGAGCTTCGCGGATACATATTCATAGAAGGCGAGCCTGAAGAAATAGAAAACACACTGAAGAGTGTGCCTCATGTACGCGGATTCATAAACAAGGATGTGCCACTGACACAGCTGGAAAGATTTTTAATTGCAGAAAAGAGTGAAGTAAAATTCTCAGTTGGTGATATCGTTGAGATAATCGGTTCGCCTTTCAAGGGTGAGCGGGCAAAAATCTCCAGAATTGACGAGACAAAGGGAGAAATGACCGTAGAGTTTCTGGAAGCGGCAATACCTATTCCAGTTACAATCTCTGTAAATTCAGTTCGTCTACACGAAAAAAAGAAGTGATAAATATGGCAATAAAAGAAAGTTTGATTGGACTTGGACTTGTTGTTTCTGCTTACAGCGTTCCACTTGCAGCATCGGCATATTTTAATCATCGTAATGTTGTAAAAGAAATTAGCTTTGAAGGCAGGCCGGTTATTGAATATTCAGACGAAAGGGGTATAGAAACAAACTCGTTTGGTAAATCATACGATGAGAGTCCGTTCGGCATACCCAATACTTTGATCACAGCAGCTGACAGAAACAAAGACGGGAAAGCTGAATATGGACTGCGAATATTTTGTGTGCCGAGACGCGGCTGTATAAGCCATGTGATGAGTGAACAAGAGCTTGCTGGCTTCTATGAACCAGCATTCAGGGCTTTGAGAGGTAGATAATTATGGCAAAAGAAAAAGTTGATGTTATGATAAAAGGCGGCCAGGCAACACCTGCGCCTCCGATAGGTCCGGCACTCTCGCCGTTAGGTGTTAATGTCATGGAGGTCGTGAAAGAAATAAACGAGAAGACCAAGTTCTTCGCAGGCATGGAAGTGCCGGTAAAAATCATCATAGATACAGACACAAAGAAGTTCACAACATCCGTCGGCACGCCGCCCGTGACGTCAATGATCAAAAAAGAGATGAAGAAAGAGAAACTTGCCACGGTCGGTGAGGACAAAGTAAGGAAGATGGCAGGCAGCATAAGCCTCGAAGCTGTTATCACAATAGCAAAAAGCAAAGATTCAATAAGAGGAGACTTGAAAGCAAAAGTCAAGCAGGTAATCGGCACGTGCAACAGCTGCGGTGTTCTGGTTGATGAAAAAAATCCAAGAGACGTAATCAGAGAAATCGACGAGGGAACTATCAGTGTCGAATGAATTACATATGTAATTTTCTCGTAATTCTGTCCGAGCTTTAAGAATCTGTTTCACCAAAACTGATTAAATGAAATACGATTACATACTCATCGGCCTTTACCTTCTGGTTCTTTTTGTAATAGCAAAGGAGCTTTTCACGACCGTTGCACTAACAGTAACACTAATACTGATAATGGTAATCGTCATAGTCCAGAAGATAGGACTTGAAAACACGGTTAGTTCTTCTGAAAAACGCACCGAAAGAAAGCTCGAGGAAATGTCGTTGCGCATAGAAGATACTTCGAAGCGACTTGACAGGTACAAGGACGATACAAACAGACAGGTTGAATTTGTCGATTCAAAGGTTTCAGACGTGCGCCATTTCGTTGAGGTTGAAGTAGCAAATACGTATAATGAACTTTCACGCAGGCTTGCCGATATTGAAGACCGGCTAAATGAAGCTAGACAGATATTTGCTGCGGCGGTAGGCAGCCTTGATGAAAGGGTCCAGAATGTCGAGAAAGAAAAGCAGGAAGACGTTTTCTGATGCTGCCAAAATGGTTTTTCCCTATTACGAGGCTGACTCGCGAACTCGAGGAGAATGGTTATACAGTCGATAAAGTTTTCGACCTCCAGAGAAATTATCATGTAATGAAAGGCGGCAAAGAAGTCGCGTTTTTCTCTAGATTATGGCCGTTCGGTTCTCCGGAAGTGGAATATGGAACTGACCAGACAGTCAGGCAGATACTTTACAGGTATACAAACCAGACAATACCTTATGTCGAAAGCGCCGTTTAATTGCTTAAATACTTTATCATTTAACTAACTAAATCCCAAAAGGACGTACAGAAAGACGCACAATGTGCGTCAGTCGATAATCGTCCGCTACTGATGTCGGTTCTGACACCAGGAGGGTAATTAAAATGAGAACAGAATCAAAACCACAAGGATTGAAACTAATCGACGCAATAAAGAAAATGCGCGAAGGTGAAAAGAAAAAGTTCAAACAGACGGTAGACCTTATAATCAACCTGCGTAATATCGATTTGAAGAAGCCGGAAAATAAGTTTTCAAAGGACATAATACTTCCTAACGGACGCGGGAAGGACATTAACGTATGCGTTATTTCTGATACCATAGAAGGCGGGATAGGAAAGATTGATATAGAAGAATATGGACGCAATAAATCAGCGGCAAAGCAGTTCACGAAAAAGCACGATTTCTTTGTTTGTGAAGCGCCGCTTATGCCTCTAGTAGGTAAAATATTAGGACGTTATCTTGGTCCAAAGGGAAAAATGCCGCGTCTGTTGCCGCCGGGAAAAGATCCGAAGTTTGTAATAGAAGAGACAAAGAGATCAGTCAGGATAAATGTCAGAGATTCGCCTACAATACAGATAGGTGTATCGGCCGAAGACATGAGCGACGAGCAGATAAAAGAAAATGTTGAAAAAGTCATAGAAGAGGTAAGAAAATCGTTGCCTGCTAAGGCCCAGCTCAAGAATGCTTACATCAAGACAACAATGGGCAAGCCCGTAAAAATAGGTGTTCAGTAATGTTGAAGAATGAAAAACCGAAAATCGTTGAGGAATTGACACAGCTCATTGACAATTACTCCGTGATAGGCGTAATCAACATGCGAAAACTTCCTACAAAGGCATTGCAAAACATGCGCGAGAGCATGAGAGGCATTGCCATAATAAAGATGAGTCGAAAAACGATGATAAAAAGAGCTATAAAGAACTCAAAGAAAGATGTACAAAATCTGGAAGCTCATTTAACAACAGTACCGGCGCTGCTTGTGACAAATGAAAATCCCTTCAAGATATTCAAAACGATTAAAGAGAATAAAACACCAGCAGCCGCCAAGCCAGGAGATGTGCCTGCGCATGATATACTCATACAGAAAGGTCCTACACCTTTGCCGCCTGGGCCGTCTATTTCCACACTACAGAAAGCCGGATTGAAGACAAGCGTACAAGCGGGCAAGATAGCGGTGCTTGCTGATAAAGTGGTCTGCAAAGCAGGAGAAGCCGTATCGGAGGAAGTCGCTGCTGTGCTATCGCTGCTAAAGGTCGAGCCTATGGAAATAGGAATGGATCTTGCATACGTCTGGGAAAACGGAACCATATACGGCAGAGATGTGCTTGACGTAAGCATTGATGATTACATAAATGATATCGTAAGTTGTGTGCGAAAAGCAGTTAACCTTTCAGTTAACACGGGCTATCCAACTAAACTTACAGCGCCTATAATGATTCAAAAAGCATTTGCAGAAGCAAGGACACTTGCCATAGACGCCGATATAATAGAAAAAGATTTCATTGATGAGGTCCTCAAGAAAGCTGCACGCGCAGCAAAGATGATTGAGGACAAGACAAATAATTAGGAGGAAAAAACATGAATTACGTATACGCAGCCTTGCTACTTCACAGCGCCGGCAAACCAGTCAACGAAGAACACGTAAAGAAAGTCGTTACTGCAACAGGCGAACACGCTGACGAAGCCAAAGTTAAGGCCCTAGTAGCCGCATTGGACGGAGTAGACATAGCAGATGTTATAAGCAAAGCAGCTATGCCAACAGCAGCCGTTGCAGTAGCAGCACCTGTCGCAACAGCACAGAAAGAAGAGGGTCCTAGCGAAGAAGAGCTCGAGAAGAAGGCAGAAGAGGCAGCAGGCGGACTAGCAAGTTTATTTGGTTAAGATTTTTTTTCTTTTCACTTTAAATTTTGTTCTTTATAGATTTACTTTTATGTACTTTATTGTAATCAGAGGTCCTTTAGGAATAGGCAAAACTACAGTCGCAAAAAGGCTTGCCGCAAAGCTGAAAGGCGAATATATTTCTATAGATAAAATTCTCGAGAAAAACAAACTAGATAAAGTAACCGGATCTCACATACCACTAAAGAATTTTCTGAGAGCGAATGAAATTATATTGCCAAAAGCGTCCAAGCTTTTGGAAAAGAAAGTTGTCGTTTTTGACGGGAATTTTTATCTCAAGAAACAGCTGCAACATCTTCTGAGAGGCCTGAAATCCAAGCATTATGTTTTCACGCTTAGGGCGCCTCTGACAACTTGCATAGAAAGAGACAGCAAAAGAGAAAGAATTTATGGAAAAGGAGCAACCAAAGCCGTATACAATCTTGTCGAGAAATTTGACTATGGAACCGTTATCGAAACTTATGGTAAAAAGTCTAACAGTGTTGTGAAAGAAATACTTAACAAACTTCCTAAGAATTAAAGATTAGTAGGTAGATGATAACTATGCTGACCGACAAGGAAGCAAAGAAGAAATATCGTGAAGAATTCTACAAACATCCTGATAAATATTACGCTACGGAATACCTCAAGAAAGAAGGATTTTCCCGATCAGCGTGCGTTAAATGTCAAAAACCTTTCTGGGCGACCACCAATAGAAACATCTGTGGTGATCCGGCCTGCGGCACAATTCCTTTCTCATTCATTGGCAACTCGCCAGCGAAGCATGCTTTGGATTACGTATCGGTATGGACACAGTTCTCGAAGATGTTCGAGAAGTTTGGATACACGCCAATAAAGCGGTACCCGATAGTTGCAAGATGGAACCCGACAATGGAATACACAAACGCGTCAATCGCAGCGTTTCAGCCTTACGTAATCAGCGGCGAGATTGAACCGCCGGCGAAACGGTTAGTTATTCCCCAGTTCTGTTTTCGAACAGTTGATATTGATAATGTAGGAATAACCGGCAGTCACAACACGGTTTTTTCTATGATTGGACAACATCAATTCGTGCCGCCGCAAGAGTGGGATCAGAACCTGGCGCTGGAGCATATCCATACGTGGCTGAAGAAAGGGCTAGGACTTCCTAACGAAGAAATAACTTTTCACGAAGACGCGTGGGCGGGCGGCGGCAATCTCGGTCCCTGCATGGAATTCTTTTCGAGAGGTTGTGAATTGGGCAACCAGGTTTATATGATGTACGAACAGAAAGAAAGCGGGCTTCGTCCGCTTGACCTGAAAGTGCTGGACATGGGTATGGGCCAGGAACGCAACGCGTGGTTCTCTCAAGGCACAAATACGCAATACGACGCAACGTTCCCCACGGTTGTTGACTATATAATAAAAGAAACCGGGCTCAAGCCGGACAAGGATTTGCAGAAAAGATACGTTCCTTATGGAGGGCTGCTGAATTTAGATGAAATTGACGACGTGAACAAAGCCTGGGAAGTTGTTGCTGATAAGATTGGCATCGATGTGGACTTATTGAAGAGGAATTTGCTGCCTTTAGCAGGAGTTTATTCGCTGGCTGAGCATAGCCGCGCGCTGCTGATAATGTTCAATGATGGGGCCATACCTTCAAACGTTGGCGACTCGTACAATCTGCGAATAATATTCAGAAGGATGATGGGATTCATAGACAAGTACGGATGGGATGTAGATGTTTATAGATTGTTTGAAATGCATGCACGCTATCTCAAAGGTCAATGCCCGGAATTTTTGGAAAATCTTGACAATGTAAGAAAAATATTCGACGTCGAGAAAGAGAAATACGAGAAGTCAAAGGGAAAATCGTTACAGATCGCAGCAAGAATGGCTTCGAGAGATATTTCTCTCGATGATATGATAGAGCTTTACGATTCCCACGGCATACAGCCGGAAATGATAATAAAAGAAGCTAAGAAAATCGGGAAACGTATTGACATACCAGATAATTTTTATTCGCTTGTTTCAGAGCGCCATGAGAAGCGGGAGCAGAAACACCAGACAAAAAAGAATATCGAACTGGACTTATCAGGCGTGGCGCCGACAAAGGCGCTTTATTTTGAAGATTATAAAAAAGCAAGCAACACGGCAACCGTATTAAAAATAATAGACAGCTATGTGGTGCTCGATGAGACTGTTGCTTACCCGACCTCTGGCGGACAGATGCATGATAACGGAAAGATAAACGGAGAGCCATTCGAAGACGTTTTCAAGAACGGCCCGCACACCGTGCACACAATGAAGCAGTCCCCCAGATTCAAAGAAGGCCAAAAAGTGAAGGTGGAGATTGACATTGAACGGCGCAAACAACTGGCGAAACATCATACAGGCACGCACATAGTCAACGAAGCGGCGCGACGTGTTTTAGGCGCCCACATAAACCAGGCAAGCGCGTTCAAGGATGTTGACAAGGCACATCTGGATGTCACACACTACAAAGCAATAAGCGAATCCGAACTGGAAAAAATAGAGAAAGAAGCCAACAAAATAATAAAGCAAAACATAAAGGTGGAGAAAAAGTTCATCAGGCGAGGCGAGGCAGAAAGCAAATACGGGTTCGGAATATACCAGGGCGGAGCCGTGCCAGGAAAGGAACTAAGAATAGTCAACATACTTGGTACTGACGTTGAGGCGTGCGGCGGGACACACCTTGATTCTACGGGCGAGGCGGAAAAAATAGTTATATTGTCCACAGAGCGTATCCAGGATAATATTTCCAGAATAACTTTTGTGGCAGGGCCAGCTGCAGACGCGTATGAAGAGAAAGTAAAAGAAATAATGAAAGAAGTTCGTGCGATTTTAGATGTAAAGGACGAAAAAATAACTGAAGAAACACAATTACTAGTAGAAAACGCGAAAGAAAGCAGGAAAGAAGAGGAAAAAGAAAAGAAGGAGAAGGCAACAGGGATGACAGAAAATCTGGAAGACCAGATAGTAGATAATATACTAATGACTGAAGTGAAAGGCGCCGACATGGCAACGCTTCAAAACATCTCCAAGATCCTCTCTTCTGATGAAAGAACTATTGTTCTTTTCGGAAATGCCGATAAAATATATATTTTCGTATCAGCAGGCTGCAAAACGCGCAACGACGCAGCTAAAATCATAAAAGAAATATGCGAAAAACTGGACGGAAAGGGCGGCGGTACCAGACATCTGGCCCAGGGCGTTGCCATGCGGAAAGAAAAGCTCCACGAAACCATAATATCGCTAAAGAAAAGTCTGCATTAACCTGGCACACTTTGTCGTTTTTGAGTAACAAAATCTTTTTATATGGGGTTACCCCACAAATACCTATGGGAAACAAAAACAGACACTTGTTTGTACTAGGCTTGGTTCTTTTCGTCGCGGCGGTATTACTTACTTTTAATGCAGTTGTTAGTTTTGCAAATACTGACAACGTGACGGTTAACGTGACTGTTGCAGCTGTGACTGAAATCACAGTTTTGCCCCACAATCTCACGTGGGATGCTATAGTACCTGGATTTACCGGAGGTTTTAGAAATGTTACCGTACAGAACACCGGATCGGTTAACGCAACCAACCTCTATGCTTATATAACAACGCTTGACAATGAAACTATCTATCCTTACTCATTCGACCAAGCTGGCCTGTATGCCGCAGGCAGCGTACTGGTATTCAGGAATGAATCAATGGCCAGTAATATGTCATGGGCTGGCAGGCTTGAATGGAACTGGACGACACAGATTGCTAACACTGATTTAAGTGCTATACCGCCTCTGGACAGAAGAGCAGAAGGGTTCCTCAGAAATACGACAAAACAATTTTACTGGGCTATCGGAAACGGAACTAACGGGACTTTAACCTCTGGCGCCTGTAACGGTACAAACGCTAAATTTGGATTTGACTCAGACGAGGATAATGGTACTTCTATCACCAGAACACCTGATGTTACTACAGGTATAACACGGGATACAGGTGACAAGAACTGGAGTTATTTCAGTATAAACCGCCCTGGAATTCTACAGGGAATGTGCGTTGCCGTACATCACAACTGCACAAAAATATACATATACAAATATGATAAAAGAGTTCTTTCAGCCCAAAACGGAATTGGTGCAAATTCATGTGCTAATGCAAAATACATTGATGCTGGCCCATTAGCACCTTCAGATACAGAAAAAATTCAGGCAGATATATGGATGCCAAAGGGCGTACCAGCAGGTCAGATGGCAAACAGCCAATGGACTTTTGTCGTCACGTAAGCTTTTTTAGACGAGAAACCAATTAGAGAACAATGAAATTACAGATTCTTATTATACTACTTTTTTTGCCTGTAGCAAATGCTGCTGTATTCTCGGTCGGCGTTTCGCCCAACACTGTTGTCGTTAACGACATATCGCCAGGCGAGACAAGTATAGTGAAATTCAGTATATTTTCCGTCTCAGACGAGCCGCTTTTAGTATACTTGAGCGCAGAGAACGGAAATTTCGACTTCTTCAATAAAGGATACGCAGAGCACAAATCTGAGTTCTCGGAAGAATCCGCAAGCCCATGGGTGGAATTTCTCAACAACCCGGTAGAAATTAATCCTGAAGAAAGGAAAGCAGGACGCGGATGGGTTGATATTAACCTACTATTGCATGTGCCTGAAAATGCGGAGCCCGGCTACCATGTCGTCCAAATTTCCCCCATGCCGACTGTTTTTGGACAGACACCGGGGCAAGTAGGAACTGCACTTGTAACTATAGCTCAAGTATCTATACTTTTCAATGTCAAGGGCGGCGCTAGAAGAGAAGGACTGATTTTAGATACAACTGCTGATGGCTACAGTAAATATGGATTTCATCTAAAAACATTTTTCCAAAATACAGGCACACTTACACTCCATGCCAGAGCTGCCAATAAAATTTATGACACTAACGATACATTCTTGGGCGAATTCATTTCAGGCAGTGATTACGTGAAACCTGGAAATACATTTGCCTATGACACGCCAGTTCAAGTGCCGTTTCCAGACGGCGCCTATAAGGTTGAATCAAAAGTTACTTTTACAACTGGTGAAGCCGACAAAAACAGTACCATAAATGTATACGCGCCGATAACAGGCGTGGCTGTGGCCGCGCCGCAAGGAGAATTTCCATGGCTGCTGGTTTTATTAGTCGTGATTATAATTATAATAATAATTGCAGCAAGGTGGTTGCTTGAAAAAAGACGCTAAACGATACAAACAATTCCATAAGATAATACTTTTCCTGTTATTAGCAGGAATCGTTATTGTTGTCCTGAATACGAGACCTGAGAGCGCTGGCGTTGTACAGGAAAGAACCGTTGATCAATACTCCAACATGTTTTTTACTTACACGGCAATAAGATATCCGGCAAAGGTTGAAGTTTTATCGCCTTCGCAAATTACGGAAAATATGACCATTGGTTTTAACACAGGTACTGACGAACTCGACTTCTCAAGAGTCGAATCAGGCTCGTCAGTAAAGAAACAGCTCAACCTGACCACGAAAGACGGAAAAACGTCAAAGATAACCGTAAATTCAAGGGGTGGTATAAAACCACTGCTAAAGTTTGGGAAGAGTGATTTCCTGCTGAACGAAAATGATGTAGTTTATGTTACGATGGATTCAGGAGGGCGTGTGGCGGGTAACTACACTGGCGATGTTTCTGTTATTATCCAGAGATCTAACTACGAGGTATTACGACAGATACTGGGTTACTGAATATGAAATCCTTCGTTTTTGCTTTCCTGTTGATCGTGTCTGCTACTTACGCGCTTGACATAGATCTGTCAATAGAAAAGACATTCGTCACCGAGCCTCTATATTTTCACTACAACGACACGATAAGAGAATTCTCGACAGAGATCCTTAATTCGGGGAGCCTTCCGTACGTATCGCAATTTCGTGTAGATGTGCTAAAAAACGGGACCGTATTCACAGCGTGGTCTGAAAGAAAGATATTTATGCCCGGGAACAGTGGATTCTTTCAATTGTACTGGGTTCCTGAAATGGCTGGAAATTATACTACAAGATACAGAGTTTACTATAGCGGCGAGGTCAACGAGACACTTCGTAGTATAATGGTCAAGGATATTCATGCAGCAGAAGATGTGTTTAACGTAACTCTTGTCAATGTTTTTGACAATTTCATAATTCTGGAAGTGAAAAGTGGTGTTGATGCAGAGAGGGCTGTCGTTATACCCCATGATTATTCCCAAGGAATGTGGATATCACAGAAAACTCTAAGCTTGAAAGCTGGTCAGGCAAAGAAGGTTTTGTTATCCTACTCGTCGCCTGTACAAAACCAGCAAATAAAAATTACTGTAGCTTCTGAAGACGGAAAACACGTCAGCACTGCAACTCTAAAGCTTGAGGAAGATAAAACTCTGAAAGAAAAAATTCTGCGCGCGTTTTTCTCTCTATTAGATAAGTAAGGTGTTTCGATAGTCAAAAATATATTCTTCAGAATATAATTCGTCTATATTGTATCTATGTAGTTACAACAAAGTATATATACTGTTTCTATTTAGATACCATATTGATCTGAATGGACGCGCCGACGCCGGATAATCTAGAGAGTAGAATAATCAGTTTACTGGACAAACGTTTGATGTCTGTTTCTCAGATAGCAAAGGAGCTGAAGATCGGAAGAGGCGTCGCGGCGGGCTATTTAGAAGCATTGAAAAATCAGGGCAAGCTGGAACTCTACAAAGTCGGCCGCTCCAACGTCTACATTCTGCGCGGAGGTATCAAAAAATGAGACGTAACGTGATGCTTCTTTGGATTCTATTGATTTTTGTTACTCCTGTCTTTGCAACTACGGTGGAAAATATAGTGGTAGCACCCAGTGACGCATGGCTTGGTGATTCTATAAATATTTCAGCAAATTGCATCAATAATGTTACAGAAATATCGAGAGTTTATGCCGACATAGCAGGCCCGGGAATAATACTGCCGTCGCTAGACATGACTGGCTCTCCCTACGCGATAAATGTTCCTGGAAATTATTTCGACAGAAGAGGCAGTTACACAGCGAATGTTACATGCATAGCAAATGCCAGCACAAGCACTGTGGCCAATTTTTTAATTTCAACGCTTTCATCGTCGATTGCTTTGCCAAGTTATGTGTACACGGGTGATACTTTAGAGATATCATTCATGCCGAAAAAAAATGATGTTGTAATAACATCCGGCGTAACTTTTACGGTAATGATTGAAAATCAGGTAACATCAACAATCATGCCGCCGATTTATGATACACAAAAAGGGTGGCTGCTGAGGGTTGTCGCTCCGTTGGATGCAAGAACGTACGGAGTATCTGTAATAGCAAACTATCAGGGGAAAACATTATCCTCATCCGGAAACGTGGAGATAAGACCTCCTCTTGATTTTCAGATTACATATTTAGA